>JADJXI010000005.1:0-300000 GCA_016715905.1 Sphingobacteriaceae bacterium
AAATTCAAACAAAAACAATTGGTGGATGAATTGGTGAATATGAATGCAATTGATTTTGCAGAACAGAAAAACATACTGGAAAAAAAATACGACGAGTGGAAAGGTAATTTAGAACAGATTGATGACATAACTTTAATAGGTTTTAAAATATGAATTTTAAAATTGCCTTAAGTATTGTTTGTTGCATTTTGTTTTTGGCTACTGTAAAAGCTCAAAACAAAAAAATAGACAGTTTATTGTCGGTAATCCACACCATGCATGATACCGACAAAGTAATCACTTTTGTCAATATTTCCCGGTTTTATGAGTCCAATGATCCAACAACTGCATTAAAATTTGCCGATAGTTGTTTTAAGTATGGAAAAAAATTAAGTGATAAGTGGATGGCTTCAGCCTATAGTTCTAAAGGCAGTTGTTTGTGTACTATTGGTAAATATGACGAATCCATAGATTTACATTTGAGTGCCATGCGAATTTTGGAAACTACCGGCAATGCAAGGCAGCTAGCCAATTGTTATAACAATTTGGCCAATGCTTATATGGGTTTGGGTGATGACGAAAAAGCAACTGAATTCTTTTTTAAAACTTATGATATTTCTAAAACCAATTCGGCATTGGAAGATATGTTGGCGGTGGCTTCTTTCGGAATTGGGAATATGTTGGGAAAGAAAGGGGAATACAAAAAGGCGATAGAAAAATATAAATTATGCAGGAGTTATTTTAAAAAGATAAATAATGTAGCCTATGAAGCCTTGGCTTTAAGTATGATGGGAGAAAGCTTTAAACTTGATTCTAATTTGGTAGAGGCAGAAAAATGTTTTGTGATGGTGGATGCCATGTCGCGTAGTGTAAATGATGAATATGGTTTAGCTTTAAATTTGATTAATTTGGGGGATATAGAAATAGGTAAAAAAAATTATAAAAAGGCCGCACAATATTATGAAGAGTCGTACGCAATAAATCTTAAACGTAAGGCATTAGATAATATCAGAGGTGCTGCACAAAAGCTAAGTGATTTGTATGAAAAGCAAGGACTGTATAAAGAGGCTTTGGACTATCATAAAATTTACATGCAGTATAAAGATTCTGTGATTAATACAGAAAGAAATAAAGCCATAGCCGAATCCGAATCCAAATACGAATCAGAAAAAAAAGAACAGCAATTGCAATTGCAAAACGCTGAAATAGAAAAATCACATTTAAAGGTTACCCAACGAAATAATTTGCTCGTTGTTTTTGCTATCGCATCTATGATTTTTGTTGTTCTTTTATTTTTTGTTTTCAGATCTTATAAGGAAAAGAAAAAAGCAAACGATTTACTCACCAATAAAAACAAAGAGATTGAACAAAAGAACCATTTGATTGAAGAGAAGAATAAGGATATTACCGATAGTATAAATTATTCTAAACACATTCAGCGTGCCATTTTACCGGCTGATAAATACATTAAATTTCATTTAAAAAACTCTTTTGTTCTTTTTAAACCTAAGGACATTGTGAGTGGAGATTTTTATTTGGTGGATGAAGTAGTGGGTTTAATTTATGTGGCCGTGGTGGATTGTACGGGTCATGGTGTTCCCGGTGCCATGTTAAGTGTGTTTGCTAATTCCACAATTAAAAACACCATTGCAAGCAATAGTTTTAGAGATAATCCGGCTGCTATTTTAAGTGATTTATGTTTTCAGTTTAAAAGCAATTTAATTTCCGATAACTCCAGTGTTTCTATAAATGATGGCGTTGATATGGCTATGTGTGTAATAGATAAAGCCAATCAAAAAATTTATTTTGCCGGCGCCCGAAATGGATTAATATCGATAAGCAAAAACGAAGTAAGAGAATATAAAGCAGATCGTTGGGGTATTAGCGGTACTAACACCGCACAGCAATTATTTTTCACCAATCATGAAATCAGTTACAATACCGGCGATAAGTTTTATTTAACAACGGATGGTTATTATGATCAGTTCGGTGGCGCTAACGGTAAAAAATTAAAGTTTAAAACGCTGCTCGAAATTTTAAAAAGCACATCTACGCAATCTTTGCAGGAACAAGCCTTAAATCTCGAATTGGAATTTGAGAAATGGAAAGGTAATTTAGAGCAATTGGATGATGTAACATTATTTGGATTTGAAGTTTGATAAATGAAGCAATAATATTAGCAGGTGGTTTTGGTACGCGATTAAAAAATGTAGTGTCCGATGTTCCTAAGCCCATGGCTCCAGTAAATGGTCAGCCTTTTTTGGTTTATCTCGTTAATTATCTTAAACATTATGGGGTTAATAAAATTGTTTTTTCTACCGGTTACTTAGGCGAAGTTATTGAGCAATATTTCGGTAAAGAATTTAATAATATTAGTATTGAGTATTCTCTCGAAAACTCCCCCTTAGGTACAGGAGGAGGTATTCGCCTGGCGATGAATAAAATTACCGGCGAACAATGTTGGGTATTAAACGGCGATTCTTTTTTTGATGTGGATTTGAAAAAGATGTATCAACTTCATGAAAATTCAAAAGTTGAAATGAGTATTGCGCTTAGAAAAGTGCCAAATGCTTCCAGATATGGTTGTGTTGAAGTGGATAGCGTAAATAATATTACAGTTTTCAATGAAAAAAGTGCCGTGACCGCTGCCGGTTTAATTAATGGAGGGGTATATTTATTAAATAAAAAGTATTTCCTCACAAATACAATACCTGATACTAATTTTTCTATTGAAAGAGATTGTTTTCCCGAATCGGTAAAACAAAAACAAATTAGCGGATTTGAGTTTAACGGTTTTTTCATAGATATTGGCATTCCGGAAGATTATAACAAAGCACAAAATGACTTTAAGAAATTTAAATATTGATAAAAGCTGGACGCTCTTTTTAGATCGAGATGGAGTTATTAATAAAAAACTCGACAATGATTATGTTAAACATTGGATAGAGTTTGAGTTTTTAACCGGAAGCTTAGAGGCACTTAAAAATTTAAATTCCTTTTTTCAGATTATTGTGGTGGTAACCAATCAACAAGGCATTGGTAAAGGATTGTATAGAGAAGAAGATTTGGAAATCATTCATAAAAATATGATTTATGAAATTAATTATATGGGCGGAAGAATTGATAAAGTGTATCATTCGCCCTATTTAAATGAATTAAATCACCCTACCAGAAAACCTTCCACTGGTATGGGATTGGCGGCACAAAAAGATTTTCCGCAGATCGATTTTAGTAAAAGTATTATAGTTGGGGATAGCATAACGGATATGCAATTCGGTAAAAATTTGGGTATGAAAACTGTTTTTATTTCAGATGCCGAAAGTAAAAATGAGTTCATTGATTTTCATTTCCCTTCCTTATTAGCATTTAGCCAAGCCATCATTTGAAAATTTCTATCATAACCATTTGCTTTAATGCTGCTGAAACGATTGAGAAAACAATCCTATCTGTAATTAATCAAAATTATAAACAACTTGAATATATTATAATTGATGGTGGCTCAACGGATAGTACAATGGACATTGTAAATAAACACAAATCTAAAATTCAAAAAATAATTTCAGAAAAGGATAAAGGTTTGTATGATGCATTAAATAAGGGATTGAATTTAGCAAGCGGCGATGTTATTGCTTTTTTGCATGCCGATGATGTGTATGCGAATAATGAGGTACTTGAAAAATACGCCAATGTTTTTTCAGTTACCCATGCTGATGCTGTTTATGCTGATTTAGTATATATATCGCAGGAAAAACCTGATAAAATTGTGAGAAAATGGATAAGTGGAAAATATAAACCCGGCGCATTTATGAATGGTTGGATGCCTCCTCATCCAACACTTTTTATCCGAAAAAGAGTATTTGAGAAATACGGAAATTTTAATAGCAGTTTTACTTCTTCGGGCGATTATGAATTGATGTTGAGGTTCATTCATAAATTCAAAATCAATTTAGCCTATTTAAACGAATTAACGGTGAGCATGCGGGTTGGCGGAAAAAGTAATAAGAGTTTAAAAAACAGATTGATAGCGAATAAAGAAGATAGACTCGCCTGGAGAATAAATGATTTAAAACCCAGGCCTTACACTAGATATCTGAAACCTTTCAGAAAATTGCTCCAATTTCGCAAATCCAACATGTCAAAATAGTATATTTATTCTTTGCTTTTCATATCCAAAAGACAGATTTTAAGCCATTTATCTTTGTTCATAACCTGTTAATTGAGGGAATTAACCGCTTAACCGAGTAAATAGGGCTAATCAGGTAGCAATAAAGGTTTGAAGATTGGTCATTTATTACGAAATTCAGAGGATGAATAAGAATACAACTTTTCGACTTTTTTGGCTTTCATTCATTTTTTGCTTAGCTATTGACCCGACAAATTTTATAATCGGACAAAACAATCAATTACCAAGTAATTTGGTTATTGGTAATTGGCAAAATGCCATACTCCGCGCCGACGGCTTAACCGAAATTGATGGGGTGGAAGCATTCTGTCAACTAACTGTGTGTAATCAACAAGAGTTTATCATTATAAAATTTATTAATAAAAATAATTATGCGGTTAACGTAGAATGGAAAGATGCTGTATTTCATAATGGAAATTGGTATTACGCTTCAAATCCAAATAATAAAACTTTAAATATTCCTGCCAATTCTACGGCAGAAGGTTCTTGTCAAGGTGCTCTGAATTTGAAATTATCGAAAAATTCAATTCAGGATGTGCCACAAACATTCGAGTATTTCACAGTTTCAGGATTAAAAATTATTCAATAGAAAAAATTTAAAATGAAAATTAATTATTTGCACAACGCAAAAGTATCTTTCGGTAGCAAATTTGTAGCGATTTTATTTTTGCTTTTCACTTTTCAATTAAAATCACAAGTAGTTATTACTAATACTGTTACTTGGACTACAGGTTGGTGTAATATTTGCGGCCCTCAAACCGGAAATTATGCTTGTGCACAAGGTTCCGGTTCTGGAAATTGGAACAATGGAATTAGAACATTTGCCACTGCAATTCCTCCGGGAAATGTGGTTACAGGCGTTTGTGTTACTGTGAATAAAGTGGATTGCGGTCTTACCAATCTTTGTGTGAACATCAATGGTGTATTGATCGGATGTCAAAACGTACCTCCCGGAACCAATTGTAGTTGCGGTGCTTGCTGGCCAATGACTTTTTGCCAAGCATTTCCTTGTCCAACCGGTCTCCCTAATTTTAATTTAAACGGAAATAATCAAATTCAATTAGTGAATACCGGTAACCTTTGTGTGAACAATGCAGTTATCACTTTAACATACATGACTTGTTGCCCAACGCCAACTATTTTAGCAACTGCCAATCCGGCATCAGTTTGTCCGGGTAAAAGTAGTACGCTAACCGCTAGTGGTGCCGGAATTGGTGGAACATACACATGGCAACCTGGTGGATTAGTTGGTCAAAACGTAGTGGTTACTCCCGGCGCTACTACAATTTATACAGTAACAGGTACAACCAGTTTAAATTGCTCTAGTACTCGCACTGTTCAGGTTACAGTAAATCCTTTACCTGTATTAACACCTAATAGTAATAGTCCAATTTGTGCCGGTAAAACCTTAAGTCTCACAACCAATGCCATGAGTTCATATACCTGGTCGGGACCAGGCGGTTGGTCTTCTAACTTACAGAACCCAACACGTAATCCTGTCGTCGCAGGAGCATATACTCTTATTGCTACTTCAGCTCTTGGCTGTACCAATACAGCCATTGTAAATGTAATTGTCACACCTAACCCTACACCAACAGCAACCAATAACGGTCCGCTGTGTCCCGGTGCATTTTTGCTATTAACAGGCGGTGGTGGTGGTACCTATAATTGGACCGGGCCTAATGGATATACAAGTCCCGGACAATCTCCGTTTATAGCCAATGCTCAGCCTTCGGTAGCGGGAGTATATTCCTTGATGGTTACCGTTAATGGTTGTACTAATGTTACAACTACCTCGGTGGTAATTAATCCTGCTCCTACCCCTATAGCCAATAGTAATAGCCCTGTTTGTTTAAATAAGCCATTAAATTTAATAGGCCTTGGCGGGGTTACTTACACATGGACAGGACCAAACGGATATACCTCTACCCAACAAAATCCGGTAATTGCCTCGGCGCAATTCAGTAATGCCGGGGTATATACCTTAGCGGTAACTAATGGAAGCGGATGCGTAGGGACCACCACAATTAATGTTATTGTAAATCCATTACCCACACCAATTGTAAACAACCCGTTGGTTTGTTTAGGTCAACCCATTAATTTAACCGCAAGCGGAGGAACGGCATATGCCTGGAGCGGACCGTTAGGATATAATTCAAATGTACAGAACCCGGTAATTCCAAACGCTCAGTTAAATATGAGTGGTGGATATTCTGTAGTTGTAACCAGCGCGGCAGGTTGTACTGCTCAAGCGGTTGCCAACGTAACGGTCATCACCTTACCACAACCAACACTTACTACAAATTCTCCGGTTTGTCAGGGAGGTGTTTTAAACTTAATTGGAAGTGGAGGAACAACTTATACTTGGACCGGACCTAATGGATTTGCGAGCAACTTGCAAACACCATTCATTGCCAATGTTCCATTAGCAGCAAGTGGTATTTATTCTTTAATGGTAACGGTAGGAACCTGTACCAACATAGTAACAGCTTCAGTAACGATAAATCCATTACCAACGCCAACGGCGCAGTCTAATAGTCCTGTATGTTTAAATCAACCCATTAATTTAACAGGCAGCGGAGGAACGACGTATACTTGGACAGGTCCCGGAGGATATTTGAGTAACCAACAAAATCCGGTAATTGCTTCGGCACAGTTTAGTAATGCGGGCACTTATACATTAACAGTAACCAATGCTAATAACTGTGTAAACAATACCACGGTAAATGTGATCGTAAATCCATTACCTGTACCCATTGTAAACAACCCATTAGTTTGCTTAAATCAACCTATTAACTTAACGGCAAGCGGGGGCACAGCTTATGCCTGGAGCGGACCGTTAGGATATACATCCAATCAACAAAACCCAACCATATTAAACGCACAGTTAAACATGAGCGGGGGATATTCGGTAATTGTAACCAGCGCGCAAGGTTGTACCGCTCAAGCGGTAGCCAACGTAACAGTCATTACTTTACCGCAACCGATTATCCAAAGCAGCAGTCCGAATTGTGTGGGATCTACCTTAACCTTTACCGGAAGCGGTGGAGCTACCTACAACTGGAGTGGACCAAATGGTTTTGCCAGCGCCTTACAAAATCCTAGCATTCCTAACGTGCAGTTAAATGCAAATGGCATATACACTTTAATAGTAACTGCAGGAACTTGTTCAAATGTAACAACAGCCTCAGTAATGATAAATCCATTACCAACACCTACAGCACAGTCAAATAGTCCGGTATGTGTGTTGCAGTCGATCAACTTAACAGGCAGTGGAGGAACGACTTATACTTGGAGTGGTCCGGGAGGATATACTTCTAACCAACAAAACCCGGTGATTGCAGTAGCACAAGGCTCTAATGCAGGTGTGTATACGTTAACGGTAACCAATGCAAATGGATGTGTTAATTTTACAACAACAAACGTTGTAGTGAATCCACTTCCGGTTCCGGTGGTGAGTAACTTAACGGTATGCTTAAATCAACCTATTAACTTAACGGCCAGCGGGGGCACGGCCTATGCCTGGAGCGGACCGTTAGGGTATACATCCAATCAACAAAATCCAACCATATTAAATGCGCAATTGAACATGAGTGGAGGTTATACAATGGTAGCAACTAGCGCACAAGGCTGTACAGCCTCGGCGGTAGCCCAGGTAACAGTATTACCATTACCACAGGCTACTATAACCAGTAACAGTCCGGTATGTTTTGGATCTACCTTATCCTTCACAGGAAGTGGAGGAGCTACGTACAACTGGAGTGGACCAAATGGATTTGCCAGTTTATTACAAAACCCAAGCATACCTAATGTGCCTCTAGCGGCAAGCGGAATTTATTCATTAATTGTATCAGTGGGAACTTGTACGAATGCCACTACGGCATCGGTAACAGTAAATGCCTTACCAACACCAACGGCTCAATCTAATAGTCCGGTGTGTTTATTACAGCCAATTAATTTTACGGGACTTGGCGGAGTAACTTACACTTGGAGTGGACCTGGTTTAAACACCATTCAACAGAATCCGACCATTGCAGTAGCACAAAACACCAATGCAGGTAATTATACTTTAACTGTAACAGATGCCAACGGCTGTGTGAATAATGTAGTGACCAATGTGGTAATAAATCCATTACCTGTGATTGTGGTTAATAACCCAACAACCTGCGTAAACACAAACATTAACTTGACATCAAGTGGCGGAGTGGGTTATTCCTGGAGTGGGCCTTTAGGCTTTACATCCATACTTCAAAACCCGAGTATTCCTTTAGCACAGGTAAATATGTCAGGAGCATATACGGTAACAGTTACCACGGTAAATGGTTGTACGGCCCAATCGGTTGCAAACGTATCAGTTATTGCCTTGCCTCAACCAACGGCAAATAGCAACGGGCCAAAGTGCGTTGGGCAGAACTTACAATTATTGGGCAGCGGTGGAATGACATTTAGCTGGGTAGGACCAAACGGTTTTTTCAGTGCAACTCAAAATCCTGTAATTACTAATGTACAATTAGCAGCCGGGGGAGTTTATACTTTAGTTTCTACTGCCAATACTTGTACAAATTCTACTACGGTAAATGTGGTTATCAATCCATTGCCAACACCAAATATCATCAGCAACAGTCCGGTATGTTTGAATCAGCCATTAACTTTGAGTGGTAGTGGTGGAACAACTTACACTTGGACAGGTCCAGCAGGATATTTAGACATTACCCAAAACCCAACCATAGCCGTAGTTCAGAACAATAATGCCGGTACATATACCCTAACCGTTACAGATAATAATAATTGTACTAATACAATAACCAGTGTAGTGGTTGTAAATCCATTACCTGCAGTATCCGCCAATGGAGCGGCGGCCTGTTTAAGTACACCAATTAATTTAACTTCGTTTGGAGCGGCGCTTTATAGCTGGAGTGGTCCAAGTGGATTTACTTCTAACCAGCAAAACCCGGTGATTCCAATTGCTAACATGTCTCACAGCGGTCAGTACACGGTTATAGGCACCAGCGCCCAAGGTTGTACGGCACAGGCGGTGGCCAATGTAACAGTAATTGCATTACCGGTTGCCAGTATCAGCGCAGCGGACCCTTGTATTGGAGGAAATTTGATATTGATAGGTAACGGAGGAACAAGCTATAACTGGACGGGACCAAATGGCTTCACCAGTTCGTTCTCAAATCCAGTGATCAATAATGTTACTTTAGCAGAAAGCGGAATTTACAATCTAACGGTTACTGTTGGTCCTTGCAGCGGCTCAACCAGTCATTCTGTTACGGTACATCCGTTACCTATACCGATATTAACCAGCAACAGTCCGATTTGTTTAAAGGAGATGATTACCATGTCAGGTTCGGCGGGGAATGCATACACCTGGTCGGGACCTAACAATTACAACGGTTCAGGCACTACCATTAACTTATTAAATGCATCATTCTCGCATGTGGGAACCTATACCGCAACGGCTACCGATATATTTGGATGTGTGAATACAGAAACCATATCCATTGCGGTAAATCCGTTACCTGTTGTTGGTACTAAAGGTTCAACGCTTTGCGCAACAAAAACAGTTTCATTAGAAGTAGGAGGAGGATTAACTTATAATTGGAGTGGACCATTAGGATTTAGTTCTACCAGTTCAAGCATACAAATCCCAAATGCAACACCGGATATGAGCGGAACGTATACTGTTATTGTAACGGATGGCAACAGTTGTAACAATACGGGAGTAGCCCATGTGAGTGTGATGCCCTCACCGGCCATTGATGTTACGGCAACTTCACCAATTTGTGCCAACCACACCATTCAGTTAACGGCCTTTGCTCCAACGGGGAACACTTACTTCTGGAGTGGGCCAAATGGCTTTTTAACCACGCAGCAAAATCCAAAAGTGATAGATGTAAATCAGGCAGCCGGAGGAACGTATACCGTTCAGGTAACTGATCCTATAGGTTGTGTTGGATTTACAGTGATACAAGTGGAAGTAAAACGTGCACCGCAAATTAATATCGCTAGCGATAAGCTCAATGGTTGTGTTCCTTTGTGTGTAAATATTACACCAAGTAATGCAGGAGATTTAAGTAATATTATCTGGGAGTTCGGAGATGGCAGTGTGGCTAACGGCATGAGTGCGTCAACCTGTTACAATAAAGCGGGTAATTACTTTGTTAAAGCAACCTACACAAATAAAACAGGATGTAAGAATGTAAGTGATTTAGCTATACAAGCCTATCCAATACCGGTAGCTGACTTTAATTATGCGCCTACCAAGCCAACAGTGAATGAACTTATCGATTTCAGAGATGCCAGTTCAGAGGCTAACGTGGTGCAGTGGACCTGGAACTTCTCGCATCAATATGCCAAGCCGGCCTTTAGTTCGCAAGTAGGTGTGATTTATGAAAATCCGGGAGCCTATGCTGTAGCATTAATGGTAGTGAGTGATCATGGGTGTAAAGACACCATTGTAAAACAAATTGTAGTAGAAGAAGATTTTGCCATCTATGTGCCAGATGCCTTTACACCTAACGGAGATGGAGTGAATGATGTTTTCCAGCCAAAAGGAGTGGGCATTACCAATTATGAGATGAACATTTTTGATCGCTGGGGTGAGCGTATTTTCACAACCAATGACATGGAAATTGGATGGGACGGAACATTCCCAAGAAGAACAGATCAGGAGATCAAACAAGATGTATATGTTTGGCACATCAAACTCATGAGCGTTAGAGGAAAAGCCAAAGAATTAAGTGGCAAAGTAACTTTGATTAAATAAAAAATCATTCAAAATGTTTAAGCCCCCGAGTCGAAAAATTCGGGGGCTTTTTCTGTTATAAGAAGAGCTCCTAAAATTATTTAGATTCTTGTAATTTCTCTAACATGAGTAAAGCTATGTTATAATCGAGTGCAATGATTTAAATGATTACTTAAATTTCAATGAGAAGTGACAAATTATAACGAAATTTGGGTATCTAATGTTACTGTTATTATGAAAAAAATCCTATTTATTTGCTCATTAAGTTTAATTGCACTTTTTACAAATGCGCAGCAGTTAAAATATTATTTAACTAGTTCTACAGGGCAGCCTTGGGGATCTACTTCTAATATTTTAAATATGAACACGGCCTTTGGTGCCGGTAACTGGGTACAAGGTGCTTTTCAAACAGTAAACGTTAATGCATTATTACAGCCTTCTGTTTGTTTAATCTATTGTGATGGTGGCTCAATGAATGCTACAGCAATGAATAACTTTTTAGTGGCCAATATGGCGGCAATTCAAACTTGGGTATTTAACGGAGGACGTTTATTCTTAAATGCCGGACCTAATCAAGGTGGTAATATGAACTATGGATTTGGTGGCGTTACTTTAAATTATGCTACTGGTCCATATTCACAACCGGGTTATGCTGCCACTGTTCCCCCACATCCTATTTATGCCGGACCTGCACCTATTACCGCTACAGTTCATAATGATAATTATTATTGTCATGGATACATTACTGGTCCCGGAATAACTCCAATTATTATTAATACAGTTACGGCATGGCAAGGTGTACAGCCTCCTAACCCAAAATGTATTCTCGCATCAAAACCTTGGGGTTCGGGTATGTGTTTATTTGGTTCAATGACCAATACTAGTTTTCATAATCCTCAGCCAAGTGCTGGTAACCTCCGTGCCAACATGTTAACCTGGTTAGCGGTATGCTGTATACAGCCAACCGTAACTGCGGTAGCCAATCCAACGGCTATTTGTTCAGGACAATCATCCACATTAACAGCGGGAGGCGCGGGAGTAGGAGGCACATATACTTGGAACCCTGGAGCAATAGTAGGCGCTACGGCAGTAGTAAGTCCAACGGCTACTACGATTTATACAGTATCCGGAACTACGAGTTTAAATTGTACAGGAACACAAACCGTGCAAGTGCTGGTAAATCCAACACCAACTATAACTGCAGTAGCTAATCCAACTTTTGTATGCATAGGATCATCAGCAACCGTTACTTTAAATGGAGCGAACACTTATACAACCAATTTGGGTAATATAGTAGGTTCACCAATTGTATTATCACCAACAGTTACCACAAACTATACAACCACAGGAACTTCTACAGCGGGATGCGTAGGAAGCGGAACTTTCCAATTACAAGTAGTTCCATTACCAACTGCGCAGGTACAAAACAATGGTCCGTTATGTGAAGGAGCAGCATTGAATTTATCAGTGAGCACGCAGGCCAGCTACACATGGAGTGGACCTGGTGGATTTGTTGATAACACACAGTTTCCTACGATACCTGTGACCACATTGGCCAATGGCGGGGTGTATACGGTTAACTTTACAGGCATGGGTGGTTGCAGTAATACAGCTACTACCAACGTAGTGATTAATCCATCACCAACCCTTATTATAGGAAGCAATAGTCCATTGTGTGAAAACACAGCATTAAATTTAACCGGATCGGGAGCAACTACATATACCTGGAGCGGACCGTTAGGTTTTAGCTCAAATCAACAAAATCCGGTAATCAATCCGGCATTACCTGTTCACTCAGGCGTATATACTTTAATGGGAACAGGAGTAGGAGGATGTTCAACATCTATAACCACAACAGTAACAGTAAACCCAACCCCAATAGTAACTACAGGAAATCACACGGTGTGTGAAAACTCACCGATCAATCACTTTGCCAATGGTGCAGCAACTTATGCATGGACCGGTCCGGGTGGATTTATATCCGGAGTTCAGAACCCGATTATACCGGCAGCCGCATTAGTACATAATGGACAGTTTGTGGTAGTAGGAACCAGTGCGCCGGGCTGTACAGCATCAGCAGTTTCCAATGTAAGTGTGATTGCTTTACCTGTAGCAAGTATCAGCGCTAACGCACCTTGCGTGGGAGGCACCTTAAACTTAAATGGTTCCGGAGGAAATTCCTATTCTTGGTTAGGTCCAAATGGTTTTGCCAGCAACTTATCCTCTCCATCAGTAAACAATGTTAGTTTATTGGATGGTGGATTATACAGTTTAGTAGTAACGGTGGGTATATGTACCAACGCAGCGGTGTATGATGTAACGGTAAATCCATTACCAAATCCGGTGTTAAACTCAAACTCTCCGGTGTGTGCCAAACAAACCATATTAATTAACGGTTCGGGAGGAATGACCTACACTTGGATAGGACCAAATAACTTTACTTCATCAGGTAACAATCTAACTATATCAAACGCTAACGTGGTGCATATTGGTACTTATACGGCAACGGCAACAGATTTAAATGGTTGTGTAAATACAGCTACATTAGCAATCAATGTAAACCCATTACCTGCAATCAGCGCAGTAGGTTCAACCTTGTGTGCTACAAAAACCATATCCATGGCAGCCACAGGAGGTACCTTGTATGCTTGGAGCGGGCCATTAGGATTTACCTCCAGCGGAGCATCGGTAACTATACCCAATGCGCAGAATGAACATAGCGGAAACTACACCATAACGGTAAATGATTTAAATGGTTGCAGCAGCACCTCGGTGGTGAACGTACACATTAATCCAACCCCTGTATTAAATGCGGGATACAACGGACCGTTATGTGCAAATCAAGATATTGTGTTTAATGCCAATGCGGCATCAGGGGTACAATACTTTTGGAGCGGACCAAACGGATTTTAAATACGACCCAAAACCCAACTTTAAAAAATGTTGGAGTAGAGGGAACAGGAGTTTATACGGTAATGGTAACAGACAATATTGGTTGTACCGGTTACCAGTATGTTCCGGTAGTGATTAGAGCATTGCCACAGGTAAAAATCACATCTGATAAAGTTGGAGGCTGTATACCGGTGTGTATCAACTTTGGAGTTGAAACAAGTGCGAATTTAAGTACAACCAGTTGGGATTTTGGTAACGGTAATGTAGGCAATGGTAACACAGGCATGGCTTGTTTCACTAAGCCGGGTAATTACAATATATCAAGCAGTTTTGTGGATATATACGGATGTGCCAACAAGGCTTACTATTCTGTAGAAGGGTATCCAATACCAACAGCTGATTTTAATATATCGCCGGTAAAGCCTGTGATATATGAGAATGTAGAATTTACCGATGCTTCTTACAATGCCAATGTAACCGGTTGGACTTGGAGTTTTTCTCATCTCAAAGCCAATCAGGTGATGTTTGGCCAGAACCAAACACTTAATTACGAAACGGCCGGCGCATATGCAGCGGTATTGATTGTGAGAAGTGATAAAGGTTGCGTGGATACAATAGTAAAAGAAGTAGTTATAGGAGATGATTTTGGAATTTATGTACCTGATGCTTTCTCACCAAACGGAGACGGAATAAATGATGTTTTCCAACCAAAAGGTTTTGGAATTGCGAAGTACGAGTTAATGATTTTTGATCGTTGGGGAGAGAAATTATTTACAAGCACGGATTTAGCACAAGGTTGGGATGGTAAGTTTACCAAGCGAGCCAATACCGATGTGAAACAGGATGTGTATGTATGGCAAATCCGATACACGAATATCCATGGTAAATCAAGTGAAGTAACCGGAAAAGTATCCATCATTAAATAACAAACAAAAAGTATAAAGAAAAAGGGATGTTCAATACATCCCTTTTTTTGTTGCCCATAGCAAAACAAAATCTAAATATTTTAGATTTCACCTTATTTTGAACTTTTGGGTGAATTGTGTGTTAACACGAGTATAGCTTCTTTATACTTTATTAAAAAATTGGCTTTTTCCTTGCTTTTTAGCGAACTTAGTCCCATAATAAAACCCTCGGTGATGAAAAAAATTATTCTTCTTTTAGCTTTGGTAATTTCAAGCTTAACTTTTAATGCACAACAGTTAAAATATTATTTAACTGATCAGGCAGGTCAACCTTGGGGTTCAATCACCAATATTACAGCCATGAACACGGCTTTTGGTGCCGGTAACTGGATACAAAGTTCATTTCAAGCAGTAAATGTTAATGCATTATTACAGCCTTCTGTTTGTTTAATCTATTGTGATGGTGGATCAATGGCTGCTACAGCAATGAATAATTTTTTAGTGGCCAATATGGCGGCAATTCAAACTTGGGTATTTAACGGAGGACGTTTATTTTTAAATGCAGCTCCAAATACTGGTGCAAATATGAATTACGGATTTGGTGGCGTTACTTTAAATTATGCCTGGGGCCCTTATTCAGCCCCCGGTTATGCAGCTACTTCTCCGGCACATCCAATTTATGTTGGTCCTGCCGTTGTTACCACAACTGTTCATAATGGAAACTGGTATTGTCACGGTTACGTTACAGGTCCGGGATTAAGTGTGATTATCAATAACACAGTTACAAATTGGTCAGGTACTCAACCTCCTGCACCGAAAATAATTCTCGCATCAAAACCTTGGGGTTCGGGTATGTGTTTATTTGGTTCAATGACCAATACAAACTGGCACACTCCGCAACCGAGCGCACTTAACCTCCGCGCTAATATGTTAACTTGGTTAGCGGTATGCTGTATACAGCCAACCGTAACTGCGGTAGCCAATCCAACGGCTATTTGTTCAGGACAATCATCCACATTAACAGCGGGAGGCGCGGGAGTAGGAGGCACATATACTTGGAACCCTGGAGCAATAGTAGGCGCTACGGCAGTAGTAAGTCCAACGGCTACTACGATTTATACAGTATCCGGAACTACGAGTTTAAATTGTACAGGAACACAAACCGTGCAAGTGCTGGTAAATCCAACACCAACTATAACTGCAGTAGCTAATCCAACTTTTGTATGCATAGGATCATCAGCAACCGTTACTTTAAATGGAGCGAACACTTATACAACCAATTTGGGTAATATAGTAGGTTCACCAATTGTATTATCACCAACAGTTACCACAAACTATACAACCACAGGAACTTCTACAGCGGGATGCGTAGGAAGCGGAACTTTCCAATTACAAGTAGTTCCATTACCAACTGCGCAGGTACAAAACAATGGTCCGTTATGTGAAGGAGCAGCATTGAATTTATCAGTGAGCACGCAGGCCAGCTACACATGGAGTGGACCTGGTGGATTTGTTGATAACACACAGTTTCCTACGATACCTGTGACCACATTGGCCAATGGCGGGGTGTATACGGTTAACTTTACAGGCATGGGTGGTTGCAGTAATACAGCTACTACCAACGTAGTGATTAATCCATCACCAACCCTTATTATAGGAAGCAATAGTCCATTGTGTGAAAACACAGCATTAAATTTAACCGGATCGGGAGCAACTACATATACCTGGAGCGGACCGTTAGGTTTTAGCTCAAATCAACAAAATCCGGTAATCAATCCGGCATTACCTGTTCACTCAGGCGTATATACTTTAATGGGAACAGGAGTAGGAGGATGTTCAACATCTATAACCACAACAGTAACAGTAAACCCAACCCCAATAGTAACTACAGGAAATCACACGGTGTGTGAAAACTCACCGATCAATCACTTTGCCAATGGTGCAGCAACTTATGCATGGACCGGTCCGGGTGGATTTATATCCGGAGTTCAGAACCCGATTATACCGGCAGCCGCATTAGTACATAATGGACAGTTTGTGGTAGTAGGAACCAGTGCGCCGGGCTGTACAGCATCAGCAGTTTCCAATGTAAGTGTGATTGCTTTACCTGTAGCAAGTATCAGCGCTAACGCACCTTGCGTGGGAGGCACCTTAAACTTAAATGGTTCCGGAGGAAATTCCTATTCTTGGTTAGGTCCAAATGGTTTTGCCAGCAACTTATCCTCTCCATCAGTAAACAATGTTAGTTTATTGGATGGTGGATTATACAGTTTAGTAGTAACGGTGGGTATATGTACCAACGCAGCGGTGTATGATGTAACGGTAAATCCATTACCAAATCCGGTGTTAAACTCAAACTCTCCGGTGTGTGCCAAACAAACCATATTAATTAACGGTTCGGGAGGAATGACCTACACTTGGATAGGACCAAATAACTTTACTTCATCAGGTAACAATCTAACTATATCAAACGCTAACGTGGTGCATATTGGTACTTATACGGCAACGGCAACAGATTTAAATGGTTGTGTAAATACAGCTACATTAGCAATCAATGTAAACCCATTACCTGCAATCAGCGCAGTAGGTTCAACCTTGTGTGCTACAAAAACCATATCCATGGCAGCCACAGGAGGTACCTTGTATGCTTGGAGCGGGCCATTAGGATTTACCTCTAGCGGAGCATCGGTAACTATACCCAATGCGCAGAATGAACATAGCGGAAACTACACCATAACGGTAAATGATTTAAATGGTTGCAGCAGCACCTCGGTGGTGAACGTACACATTAATCCAACCCCTGTATTAAATGCGGGATACAACGGACCGTTATGTGCAAATCAAGATATTGTGTTTAATGCCAATGCGGCATCAGGGGTACAATACTTTTGGAGCGGACCAAACGGATTTTTAAATACGACCCAAAACCCAACTTTAAAAAATGTTGGAGTAGAGGGAACAGGAGTTTATACGGTAATGGTAACAGACAATATTGGTTGTACCGGTTACCAGTATGTTCCGGTAGTGATTAGAGCATTGCCACAGGTAAAAATCACATCTGATAAAGTTGGAGGATGTATACCGGTGTGTATCAACTTTGGAGTTGAAACAAGTGCGAATTTAAGTACAACCAGTTGGGATTTTGGTAATGGTAATGTAGGCAATGGTAACACAGGCATGGCTTGTTTCACTAAGCCGGGTAATTACAATATATCAAGCAGTTTTGTGGATATATACGGATGTGCCAACAAGGCTTACTATTCTGTAGAAGGGTATCCAATACCAACAGCTGATTTTAATATATCGCCGGTAAAGCCTGTGATATATGAGAATGTAGAATTTACCGATGCTTCTTACAATGCCAATGTAACCGGTTGGACTTGGAGTTTTTCTCATCTCAAAGCCAATCAGGTGATGTTTGGCCAGAACCAAACACTTAATTACGAAACGGCCGGCGCATATGCAGCGGTATTGATTGTGAGAAGTGATAAAGGTTGCGTGGATACAATAGTAAAAGAAGTAGTTATAGGAGATGATTTTGGAATTTATGTACCTGATGCTTTCTCACCAAACGGAGACGGAATAAATGATGTTTTCCAACCAAAAGGTTTTGGAATTGCGAAGTACGAGTTAATGATTTTTGATCGTTGGGGAGAGAAATTATTTACAAGCACGGATTTAGCACAAGGTTGGGATGGTAAGTTTACCAAGCGAGCCAATACCGATGTGAAACAGGATGTGTATGTATGGCAAATCCGATACACGAATATCCATGGTAAATCAAGTGAAGTAACCGGAAAAGTATCCATCATTAAATAACAAACAAAAAGTATAAAGAAAAAGGGATGTTCAATACATCCCTTTTTTTGTTGCCGTCAGATTTTTATTCATTAGGATCTTTCTTAAATATACCCGTAATTTTTTCGGTTATGTGTTTTACTTTTTCTACATTTTTATCGAATGCAGGAACAGTAATTGTGTTGATAACATTTTCTTTAATTGATTTACTGATCTCCGGATAAAATAAAACAAAACTGGAGAATTCGCTTTGTTTGTTCAGGTCTTTTGAAATTTGTTCAATGTGGAAATCAAAACCTACAGTATGAGTTCTGCCATTAAAAATTAAAATTAAATCATCTTCAGCAATAATTTTAAGAATATTAAAATTCTCGTAGTCAGTTAAGGGGAAGTATTTAAATAATTGTTTTTTATTGTCATTAACTGTGATGGCAAAGTCATTTAAGGTATCCTGCAATCCAAAAATATGTACTTGACTTCCGAGCTGTTTTATTATTGAATTAATTTTTGCACTTACATTAAAAAATCCATTTTCAAGTTCAATATTTGGCGATAAAATAATTATAACGCGTTTGAAAGAGTTTAGTGGCTGCAGAATTTTAGAAATAATGACAATCTGCTTGCATTTGTTTAAAAGGTTTTCTGCAATACTGCCAAAAATATTTGTGCCTGACTGCTGAGATTTATAACTGATTAGAATGTCAGAAATATTATAGGCTTTAGCAGTTCTGGCAATGCCGTCTACAATACTTAAATCAACTTTTTTAAGTACTTCAACTTTTTTGTCGCCACTAGATATTTGTTCGATAGCTCCTTCAATTGTTTTTTTAACAACATTTATTTGTTCGTCAGCCTCTTCATTATCTTCCACAATGGATAAAGGATATAAAGGTTCATTGGAAGCACTGCTTTTAATCAACAAAGAAAAATCGATTAATCTTTGAATATTTTCAGGGTTACTAACAGGTATTAAAATTCTTTCAATTCTATCTATATTTTTATGAGACACCTCTTTTTCATGAATTGCTATTTTACGTGCAGCTCGTTCAGTAACTATTGAACTTACCAAACAGGAAAGTAAAATTAAAAGCATAGTACCATTGATTACATTCTGATCAAATAATCCAATATCAAAACCCACTTTCACAACAGCTAACGTTGCTGCCGCCCTGGAAACGCTTAATCCATAGATGATACTTCTTTCGTTAGCATTAAACTTATAAATGAAAGCGGTAAGCCAAGCGGCTAAATATTTACTTATAAATCCGATCAAACATAAGATCACAGCAAAAATGATTAGGCTTGAGCTTTTGAAATACATAGATAAATCAACAAGCATACCCGCGCTAATTAAAAAGAAGGGAATAAAAAGCGTATTGCCAATAAAATTAACCCTATTCATTAATATACTGTTGTGCGGAATTACTTTGTTAAGTCCTAATCCCGCTAAAAATGCTCCAATAATAGGTTCTACTCCTGCGATTTCACTTAAAAATCCGGAAATAAAAACCATGGCCAAAACATAGATGTATTGAGAACTAGCCTGAGCTTCGATATTTCTAAAAAACCATCTACTAATTCTGGGTAGCAAATAAAGTGTTGAAAAAACAAGAAAACAAAGCGAAAGAATAATTCTAATCCAAAACGAGGCGTCAATTTCGCCAGAAACAATATTAGTGATTACACCTAATAAAATAAGTACTGCTGCGTCGGTTATTAATGTTCCGCCAAAAGTAATTTGCACAGCTCGGTTTTTGATAATTCCCATTGAACTTACTATAGGAAAGCTTAACAGGGTGTGCGTGCTAAACATACTGGCCAGTAACAAAGCCTGCCAAATTGAAAAATGAAAAACATAAATACTAACGATATAACCGATGCTGATTGGAATAATGAAAGTGAAAAAACCAAAAACAATACTTTTATTTCTGTTGTGCTTAAATTCATGGGTGTCGATTTCGAGGCCCGCTAAAAACATGATATACAACAAACCTGTTTTTGAAAGCAATTCAAAGCTATTGGTGGATTCAATAATGTGTAAACAATTCGGACCAATAAACACACCCGCGAGGATTAATCCAATAATACCGGGGATTTTGAATCTGCGAAAAAGCAAAGGAGCAAAAAGTATAATTAATAAGGTAACTGAAAGAATTAATACCGGATTTTTTAAAGGGAGATATTGATCCAAGAATTCCCGGATTTTTGAAAGATACTCCAAAAGATAATTCATCTATTAATCTGTATTTAGAAAGTATCTGTTTCGCGTGCCTTTAAAAATAGTACCTAAAGATTTAACGTGCATGTAATATTTTATTCCACCGGCAATACAAACATCTTTTATTCCGAAATTTTTTATTCCCCAATTATCTCCAGCAAAACGCAATTTATATTCGGCAAATAATCCAATTTTTTTAATTCTATGTTCGTAGCCTGTTCCAATATTTAGGGCTAACATATTCAATAGAATTGTTGTGCCGGGCATATATAACCGCGCTACATTTTTAGAATCATTTTTACCACTGAAATAACCTGAAAACGAGTAATAGCTAATTCCAATTAATGGATAAAACATAGCGTTGGTATTGTTGAAACGGGTTGTAAAATGACAATTTGCTTCAAGAGAATTGAGATTCATAGCATACCATTTGGGCTCAATGATTCTAGGGAAAAAGTGTACATATTCAATTTCTAATCGGGTTATTTTTTTCCCACTATAGGCTAATCGCAATGATACACCGGGGGGTTTCGAGTCTTCTTTTATTTTTTGTTCTAAAAATATTTCACTCCTCACAAAACTCGCAGCTATACTTAAGTTTGTATTTTTTTCTTTCTTTACGATTGGCTTAACGGTGTGTAATTGTGCTACCATTAAATTGGTACTAATCAAATAAGTAGCTATCCAATAGATTAATCGCATACAACAAATTTAGTTTAAAATACCTATAGGTGCAATATTTGTTAAATAGCAGAAATGGAATACAAACATTGAGTATTTTTAAGGCATGAAACATTTGTTTTGGGTAGTGGCTTTGGTATTTGCTTGCGTACGAGGCTATACTCAGGAAAATGCCAATAAAGCTAAAGCGCAAGAATTAATACAATTCTCAGGTGTTGTTCTTGATCAGGATAGTTTAACTCCTATTCCATTTGTTTCTGTTGTAATTAAGGGTACAAATAGAGGAGCAAATTCAGATTTTTACGGATTTTTTAGTTTGGTGGTTAAGCCCGGTGATGAACTGGAGTTTGTTTCATTAATTCACAAGAAAAGAACGTATAAAGTGGCTGATACTTTGCGACAAAAGTATTATTATGCCGTACAAGTTTTAACGAAAGACACAATTCAATTACCACAGGTAGAGGTTTTTCCTTGGCCAACTAAGGAGGAATTCAAGCGCGCATTTTTGGCCCTTAATTTAAACGATACGGATGTTGACCGGGCGCAGAAGAATTTGGAAAGAGAAGCCATGACTTATTTGGAAAGAAATCAAACAGCCAGCGCTTCTGAAAATTACAAATATGTGATGCTTGCTTATTATACTAAGGCTTATTCTAATGGTCAGTCGCCAAGTATTTCCTTATTAAACCCTTTTGCCTGGGCTCAGTTTATTGATAATGTAAAAAAGGGAAAGTATAGTAAAAAGAAGAAAAAAGATTAATCTTATTTATTAATATTCTTCTTGTTCGTTTTAAGTTGTTTTTTCCAGGCTTTTTTCGCTCTTCTTTGTTCCCGGCGATTTTCTTTGGCCATTTTTGCACTTGGCTTTTCGCTGGCCTTCTTCTTTAAGTAAGGATTGTATGAACCCCTGTCTTTTCTCCATTTTCTCCAAACTCGTTTTCTTTCTTTTTTCTCCTTAAACATTTTATCTTGCTGGGCAAGAATTTTTGAATTGAAGAAACTGATGAATGTTAGAAAAAGCAGGTATGAAACAATTTTGCGCATGCTTTACAAATAACGCACATTTATAATTTGGTTACAAGGTCATAAAAAGTATTTATTAACCGGTAAAAATGAATTATTTAGCAACTTTATATAATGGAACCGTGCTACAGGGCTCCCCAAACATTAAACTTTTTACGTGAGGCTTAAGCAGCGCACTTATTAATACAAAGGCACTTTCGGGTATAACATTATTACCACAACCTTTAATAACCACCCTGGCATTTTCGAATTCATTCACATTTATTTTCTGAATAGCTTCAATTAAAATAATTTTTTGAAATTCTTCTTTGGTGCCATGATGTATTTTTTTCGCGAAGGGCTCAAGAGCAATTGCTAATAGCATATAAGCCCAGGTAGGAACAATAGCATCATTGGAACAAGTTAGTGTAACAAATTTATCTTTATAGATAGTCCAATCGTTTTCTTTTATAAATGCTCTGAATTCCTTTTCCTTTAAAATTAACTCCTGAAAAAGTAGCGTTTTAATATCAAATACCACAATTTCCTCGGTTGGTAAAAATGATTCAAGATCAATACTGATTATTCCGCTTTCAGCAACCTTATTTTTTATTGTGTTATCCATTTGTGTCTAAATTACATGAAACCCAGTTCAAGCTGCGCTACTTCACTCATCATTTCTTTTTCCCACATAGGCTCAAAAGTAAGTTTAAAGTCAACGGATTTAATTCCCGGTAGTTGTTCAAGTTTTGTTTGCACTTCAGCGGGAAGTGTTTCTGCTACCGGACAATTTGGGGAAGTTAAAGTCATAACAACACGTAAATCATTCTCTTCGTTTAATTCTAATTCATAAATTAATCCCAACTCCCAAATATCAACCGGAATTTCAGGATCAAAACAGGTTTTAATTTCATCAATTACCCGCTGCATCAATTCAGTATTTTTTGTAATTATAATGGCTGCCATATTATTTACTTCGTTGTAGTGCTTCTGATTTCATTCTATTGATCATGCTAATTAATCCGTTAGCGCGGGTAGGTGATAAATGTTCCTGTAAACCAATTTTACCAATAAAATCAGCTTTTGCATTAATGATATCTTTCATCTTTTCTCCATTAAAAACCCGAATGATTAATGCAATTAATCCTTTAGTAATGATGGCTTCACTATCGGCTTTAAAAAACAGCTTATCACCTTCTTGTTCCGTTTTTAACCAAACTCTACTTTGACAGCCTTTAATTAATCTGTCATCTGTTTTATCTTCCGGATTAATCAAGGGCATGGTTCTTCCCAAATCGATAATATGCTCGTATTTAGATTCCCAATTATCTCCAAATAACTGAAATTCCTCGATTATTTCATTTTCTTTTTCCTGAATACTCATGGCGCTAACATGCTTATTGCTTTTTTTAATTTTTCAATAAAAAAATCGATTTCATTATTTTGGTTGTAAGCTGCAAATGATATCCTAACGGTTCCCGGTATACCTAAATTTTTCATTAAGGGTTGAGTGCAATGATGTCCGGTTCTAACTGCAATACCATACTTATCTAATATTGAACCAACATCAAATGGGTGTACATTTTTTACATTGAAAGAAATAACACCTGCTTTTTCATCGGCTATTCCATATAATTCCACTTCATTTATTTCTTTTAGTTTATTTTGAGCGTAAATGGTTAGTTCGTTCTCGTGTTTTGAAATTTCAGCAACACCAATTGAATTCATATAATTTACAGCTTCTCCAAAGGCTATGACCCCTGAAATATGGGGTGTTCCGGCTTCAAAACGTAAAGCTCCTTCGGCATATTCGGTTTGCTCAAAACTTACCGATTTAATAGTTCCTCCACCAGGACCGGAAACCGGAAGTTCCTGTAACCATTTTTCACTCATATACAACATGCCTGTTCCGGTAGGTCCGTACATTTTGTGTGCGCTACACGCAAAAAAATCAGGCGCAATTTTTTGTAAATCAATTTGCATATGAGGGGCAGACTGCGCCCCGTCGATAAATAAAATGAGATTATATTTTAATGCTATTTCTTTTATTCTTTGAATGTCGGATATTATACCAAGTGTATTTGAAACATGGGCAACGGAAATCACTTTGGTTTTAGGGCTAATCATATTTTCAAGTTGATCCAAATCAAGTGTATGATCACTTTTCAATGGAATAACTTTTAAACTTCCATTATTTTTTTGGGCCCATAATTGCCATGGTAAAATATTGGAATGATGTTCATAGGTAGATAGGATAATCTCGTCGCCTTGCTTTAAAACATTATCAGCTAAACTATTTACTACTAAATTAATGGAAGCGGTTGTGCCCGAGGTAAAAACAATTTGTTGTGTATTTTTAACTCCAAAAAATTGAGCTACATGATTTCTGCTGTTTTCAAAAGCTTCCGAGGCTTCCCTACTCAAACTATGTACGCCGCGATGTATATTAGAATTGTAATTCGTATAATAATTTGTGATGCATTGAATAACCTGATTTGGTTTTTGAGTGGTAGCGCCGTTGTCAAAATATATCAAAGGATTATTGTTAACCTTTCGATTTAAGATAGGAAAATCATTTCTGATTTTTTCTACCCATTTACTTTCATTTTGCAACATCACCGGCATTTAATTAAAACCTAATCGTTCCTCTAATTCTTCTTTAACATTTTCTATTGAAATTTTTTCTAAAACTTCAAGTGCAAATGCATTCAATAATAATTTATTGGCACTATCATTATTTATTCCTCGGGCATTCAAATAAAACAAAGCTTCCGTATCAATTTTACCAGTTGATGTGCCGTGCGAACATTTTACGTCATCTGCATAAATCTCTAATTGTGGTTTGGTATTTAATGTGGCATCATCGCTTAATAAAATATTTTTACTGCTTTGATAGGCATTGGTTTTTTGAGCGTCTTTTCTTACAAATATTTTACCATTAAATACACCAACGCTTTTATCGTTTACAACTCCTTTATATAGTTCAAAGCTTTCGCAATTGGCTACCTGATGATCCATTAAGGTGTGATTATCTACTAGCTGTGCGTTTTTAGTTAAGAATAAACCGTACAAATGGGTTTCACAAAATTCACCATTCATAATTACGTTATGATTATTTCTCACCACGTTACCGCTTATGGTAATTGTGGTATTCAAATAATTGGCTTGTTTATGTACGTGAACTTCATTAGTGTTTACTGAGAATCCTTTTTCTTTTTCGTCCTGTATATGAACGGTCTCTAATTTAGCTTTGCTGTGTAATTTTTTTTCACTCAGATAATTGGTAAAAACCTTTTCCTTTCCTTGATTAAGATGTTCCTCTATAATTTGAATAGATGATCCTTCTTGTAACTCAATAAAACTTCTGGGATTAACAGCACTTTGATTTTGATTGGTTTGTATGTACCAGATTTTCACAACGTTTTTAATTATTGCATTTTTATCAACCTCAAGATAAAAACCATCACCGCTATAAGCCGTATTCAAGGCTATAAATAAATCTTTATTCGGATCTGCTAATGTGCCAATATTGTTTATTTTACTTTCCGGTAGTTCACTGAATTTGGTGATATGCAAACCTTTTATAGTATTCTGATCACTCAATTCACGAACATAATTTCCGTTAACGACAACTATGTTCAGGTGATTTTTATTTTTTGGTATTGATATAGGTTGGCTTTCAGTTTTAGAATTAAGCGCTGTAAATTCTTTGAGTAAAAAAGCCTCCAGGTTACAGTATTTGTAATCTTCGTGTTTGGAGTTTGGTAATCCGGATTTTTCAATTTTAGCAAGCGCATCTGTAATTAATGAATTCTTGATAAAACTTACCTTACCTGCAGTGTGAGTAAGGTAATCCGTAAGTACTTTAGTGGTATTGATTTTTTCTGCAAGCATTTTAATACAAATTAGGCGTTGCTCGTTTCAAATTCCTTTTTAATTTCCTCGTAGCCTTTTTCTTCAAGTTCCAGGGCTAGATTTTTATCACCAGATTTTACAATTCTGCCCTGATATAATATATGCACAAAATCAGGTACAATATAATCCAATAAACGCTGATAGTGTGTAATTACAATGTATGCGTTATTTTTAGATTTTAATGAATTTACACCGTTGGCAACAACCTTTAAGGCATCGATATCTAATCCCGAATCTGTTTCATCCAATATGGCTAGTTTAGGTTCAAGCATAGCCATTTGAAATATTTCATTTCTTTTTTTCTCGCCTCCGCTAAATCCCTCGTTTACACTACGACTTACTAATTTTGAATCTAGTTCAACCAATTTTTGTTTTTCTTTTACTAAGCCTAAAAAATCTTTGGCGGCCATAGGCTCTTTGCCCTGATAAATATTTTTTTCGCTAATCGCAGTTTTTAGAAAATTAATATTGCTAACACCCGGAATTTCTACCGGATATTGAAAAGCCAAAAACAATCCTTCTTTTGCGCGAACATCCGGATCCATTTCCAATAAATTTTTGCCGTTAAATACTACTTCACCTTGAGTAACCTCATAATCTTCTTTACCGGCCAATACACTTGAAAGAGTAGATTTGCCCGAACCGTTAGGGCCCATGATAGCATGAATTTCTCCTGCTTTAACTTCTAAATTTATTCCTTTTAGTATTTCTTTGCCATCAACTGAGGCATGTAAATTTTTAATTGAGATCATATATTTTATTTTTATCCGACACTACCTTCCAAGCTTATTGCTAAAAGTTTTTGCGCTTCAACAGCAAATTCCATAGGTAATTTATTTAACACTTCTTTACAATACCCGTTCACAATTAGTCCAATTGCTTTTTCGGTATCTAATCCTCTTTGCTTGCAATAGAAAAGTTGATCCTCTCCAATTTTACTGGTAGTTGCTTCATGCTCTACCACCGCACTTTTATCTTTAATTTCAATATAGGGAAAAGTATGTGCGCCGCATTGGTCACCCATTAATAAGCTATCGCACTGCGAAAAGTTCCTCGCATTTTTTGCACCCTTTCTTATTTGTACCAAACCCCGGTAACTATTGTTGCTTTTGCCGGCAGAAATTCCTTTAGATATAATGGTTGATTTGGTGTTATTACCGATGTGAATCATTTTTGTACCGGTATCTGCTTCCTGTCTGTTATTAGTTACGGCAACGGAATAAAACTCACCTGTTGTATTATTTCCTTTTAAAATTACGGATGGATATTTCCAGGTAATAGCTGATCCGGTTTCAACTTGTGTCCACGAAATTTTAGCATGATCTCCGGCGCAGATACCACGCTTGGTTACAAAATTAAATATCCCACCTTTACCTTCCTTATCTCCGGGATACCAGTTTTGTACTGTGCTATATTTTACTTCGGCATTTTTTAATGCAATAATTTCTACTACTGCTGCGTGTAATTGATTCTCATCTCTCTGCGGAGCTGTGCATCCTTCTAAATATGAAACGTATGAATCTTCTTCGGCAACTATTAATGTTCTTTCAAATTGTCCGGTACCGCTGGCATTTATTCTGAAATAGGTGCTTAATTCCATTGGACACCGTACGCCTTTAGGTATGTAACAAAATGATCCATCACTAAAAACTGCGCTATTAAGTGCTGCATAGAAATTATCGGTAGCGGGCACTACCATGCTCATGTATTTTTTGATTAAATCCGGATGTTCCTGAACGGCTTCGCTGAATGAACAAAATATTATACCTTTTTCAGCTAGCGTTTCGCGAAAGGTAGTTTTAACCGAAATACTGTCAAACACTGCATCCACAGCAATATTAGAACTAACACCGGTAAGTCTTTTTTGCTCTTCTAATGAAATACCTAATTTTTCAAATGTTTTTAATAACTCCGGATCAACTTCGTCTAAACTTTTTAATTCAGGTTTTTTCTTTGGAGCAGAGTAATACGAAATATTTTGAAAATCTATTTTAGGATAAGGTATATGCGCCCAATGATCAGGCTCCTTCATGTTTTTCCAAGCTTTAAAGGCGTTTAATCGGTAATCCAATAACCATTGTGGTTCGTTTTTCTTTTTACTTAAGGCATGAATAACGTCTTCGTTCAAACCCGGTTTAAATGTGTCTGAATCAATGTCGGTTGTAAATCCCCACTTATATTCGTTTTGAATATGTTCTTCAAGAATATCTTTACTCATTTTATTGCTTGGGTTTAAACTGAAAAAGATTCACCACAGCCACAAGTTCTGTTGGCATTTGGATTATTAAAAACAAAACCTTTACCATTTAATCCTCCGGTATATTCCAGTTCTGTACCTACCAGGTATAAAAAACTTTTACGATCAACTACTATTTTTATTCCTTTGTCTTCAAATACCTGATCGCCTTCTTTAATTAATGAATCAAATTCCAGCTTGTAGGATAATCCGCTGCACCCTCCACCTTCAACGCCAACACGAATAAATGTATCAGCCGGGCTGTTTTCCGCCTTCATTAATTCTAGCGCATGAGCTTTTGCATTTTCACTAACAGTTATCATATTATATTGATTATTAGATTGTTATACCCTTATCTTTAATTAGAATAATTCTAATTTGAGTACAAAAATACCACATTTACGGTATAAATTCAAATTTTTTGGCATTTAATAACATTAATTGGAATGATTTTTATCATTAACAAATGGCGATTAATTTTTTAATATAATTTGAATTAAAATTTAATAAAAAAGCAATTAACACAGCAATGATAATAAATACAAAATATAGAAAAAACAGCACTATGTATTTTAAATACCTTCATCTATTAACAATTTGAAAACTCGTATAACCATATCAATTTTACTTTGTATTCGAAGTTTAATTTATTTCTCTCAAACGGATACATTACATGTGAATTATTTACTTGATCCACCATTTACTATTGATCAAAAAGGTGCGCTTAGTGGTATTGAAATTGAAATAATAAATGAATATACCACATGGCTAAAGACCAAAAAAAATATGGAAGTGGTAGTAAATTTTAATCAGTTCACCGATCGACAGGCTTTTTACAATCAAACTAAAGTTTCCTCAAAAAACACAATTGGCATTGGAGGCATGGTGAAAAATTTGACTAAAGCAAAAGAAATAGATTTTACTACCGGGTATTTAAAAAATGTAGCTTTTTGTATTACGAATGGTAATGCGCCGGATATCCGAACAAAAACATCGAACGATGTTATACGAACGCTAGGAAGCATGACGGCGTTAACCATAGTAAATTCACATTTAGCGCAGTGCGTAGCCGATATTAAGAAATTGTATATTAAAGATTTGAAAATTGTGGAAGTGGCTGATCAAACAAAAATACTGGATGACATTGCCAAAAATGTACTTAATTTTGGTTATGTAGAGGCAGTTGAGTTTTGGTTTTATTTAAAGAACAATCCACAGAAATTTTTAAAAATGCAAAAACCATTGAATCAAGATAAGGAACAGTTGGCTTGTATTATACCAAAAGGCGGAAAACATAAAGCCTTATTTGATGAATTTTTTGATGGCCCCGGAGGATTTAAAACCCAGAAAAATTACAGAACAATATTGGAGAAATATGTGGGCTCTTACATGACTCAAAACATGGCCGTGTATTGAATTTTATCTAAATTCAAATCAACAGTTTTTAATTTTGATTTTACCTATTAGAAAATATTATGATTGCAATTGATAAGACTTTGATAAGTGAGGATGTGATTGAAAAAAATTTTGTTTGCGATTTAAATGCATGCAAAGGAGCGTGTTGTGTTGCCGGCGACAGCGGGGCTCCGTTGGATAAAGAAGAATTACCCATTTTGGAATCAATTGTCGAAAAGGTGAAACCATTTATGGTAAAGAAAGGAGTAAAAGCGGTTGAGAAATTTGGTGCATGGGAAAAAGATAGTGATGGAGATTATACCACCACCTTGGTGAGTGAAGGAGCCGAATGTGCTTTTGTTTATTTTGATGAAAATAAAATTGCAAAATGTGCCATTGAAAAAGCACATGCAGAAGGGTTGATAGATTGGCAAAAACCTATAAGTTGCCATTTGTACCCGATAAGAATTACCAAGCATAAAACCTTTGACGCTGTTAATTATAACAAATGGGATGTTTGTAAACCAGCTTGTGCCTGTGGCGAAAAATTAAAAGTACCCGTATACAAATTTTTAAAAACGCCTTTAATTAGAAAGTACGGTAAAAACTGGTACAAGCAATTGGAAGAAAGCGCAAAATTATTTGTGAAGAAAAAATAATGGACAAAATAAAAATATTAATTACCGGATCTAACGGTCTTTTAGGACAAAAACTTGTTTACAAGCTTAAAAAAAACAAAAATTGTATTTGTATTGCAACCGCTAAAGGAAATAATAGATTGGTGAGCAGAGAAGGTTATCAGTTTGAATCATTGGATATAACGGATGCGAAAAACGTTCATGAAATATTTTCAAAATATTTACCGGATGTGGTTATAAATACTGCAGCTATGACCAATGTGGATGCCTGCGAATCAGAACAAGAGGCATGTGATAAACTGAATGTGATAGCCGTTAAAAATCAGGTAGCCTGTTTAGAAACACTAATGGAACTCAACAAAAATTATAATCCTCATTTTATACAATTGAGTACAGATTTTATTTTCGACGGTACTCACGGACCTTTAGATGAACTTGAAAAACCAAATCCACTTAGTTATTACGCCGAAAGCAAATTAAAGGCCGAAGAAATAACGCAACATTCAAAACTTAGTTGGTCAATTGCCCGTACCGTGTTGGTTTATGGTATTGTAGATAATATGAGCCGATCTAATATTGTATTATGGGTGAAGTCCAATTTAGAACAAGGTAAAAAAATTAATGTGGTGGATGATCAATTCCGAACGCCAACATTGGCTGAAGATTTGGCTGATGGTTGTATTTTAATAGCGAAGAAACGTGCAAAAGGCATTTATAATATTTCGGGAGAAGATTTTTACAGTATTTTAGAATTGGCACAAATTGTAGCAGATTACTACAAATTGGATAAATCATTGATAAATCCTTCCAAAAGTGCTGATATTAAACAACCCGCCAAACGACCGCCTATTACCGGTTTTATCATTGAAAAGGCCAAGCGAGAATTAGGATATAAACCACATAGCTTTACTGAAGGTATTAAAATTATGGAACAACAAATTGAGGCCATACACAATAAGGGTTAATTGGGCTAAAATTCAAATCTTTTTACAAAGTTTAGTTAATATCTTCATTTTATTTTGAAGTCAGTATTACCCCTATTCACTAATTTTAGTATTCTAAGAATAAATTGTGGGAAGCGGAATAAAAAAACTGGCCGGTCAAACGGTTATTTATGGTTTAGGTACAATAGTGCCCCGCTTTATCAATTACTTCATCACACCAATTCTAACTTATTCATTTACTCCGGCCGAATACGGTATTAATAGCGAACTCTTTGCTTACATTTCATTTCTGAATGTGATTTTTACTTATGGCATGGAAACTACTTTTTTTAATTTCAATGCTAAGCTTGAAAATAAAAAAGAAGTATATGATACGGCTTTGATTTCTGTTTTGTCATCCACCATTATTTTCACCCTTCTCCTGATGATTTTTTCTTCTACTATTGCCGGTGGATTAGCAACACCTAATGCTAATTACCCCAAACAATTTATTTTATGGTGCATTTTTATTATTGCTTCAGATGCCATTATGGTAGTGCCATTTGCTAAATTAAGATCAGAGAGAAAAGCACTTAAATTTTCATTATTAAAAATTAGTAATGTTGTTATTAATGTATGCTTAACGCTTTTTTTTATTGTTGTTTGTAAAAAAGCATATGATAATAACGAAACTAATTTTTTCTCAACGCTATACAATCCTGAAATTGGTATAGGGTATTATTTTTTGGCCAACTTAATTGCCAATATTTTTACAGTCCTATTTTTAAGTAAAAGTATTTTAAGCATTAATTTAAGTTTAAATGTTGCTTTGCTTAAAGAAATGCTTCGTTATACATGGCCTTTACTTATATTAGGTTTAGCTGGAATGGTGAATGAAACTTTGGATAGAATTATTTTAAAAGAATTCATGGTGGATAAGGCGGAAGCGCAAATTGCTCAGGGTATTTACGGAGCTTGTTATAAAATAGCGATTCTTATGGCCATTTTTACACAAGCATTCCGATATGCAGTTGAGCCGTTTATTTTTGGTAAAGCCAAAGAAAAAGATTCACAGAAATCGTACGCCTTAATAATGAAGTATTATATAATTTTTTGTTTATTGATTTTTTTAGGCACGATGATGAATATGGACTGGATAAAATATTTTATTGATGAATCCTATCGGTCCGGATTAAAAATCGTACCAATTCTACTTTTATCCTATTTATTTTTAGGTGTGGTTTATAATTTAGGAATGGGATATAAACTCACCGGACAAACAAAATTTGGCGCCATCATTTCTATATTTGGCGCTATAATCACAATTGTTATAAATGTGATTTTTATCCCTAAATTCTCTTATGTGGCCTGTGCCTGGGCTACTTTTTCATCCTACGCGGGTATGATGCTGTTATCTTATTTTCTCGGAAAAAAATATTATCCCATTAAATATAATCTAAAAGCCGTAACCGTTTATTCGGTTATTGCTATTGGTTTATATTTTGTTTCTATGACTTATTCTAACCTTCAAAGTGTTTCTTTGCGATTAGTTCTGAATAATTTGTTGGTAATACTTTTTGTTTGGTTGGTTTATAAACTGGAAATTTCAAACATTAAAAAAATTCGAGCCAATGCTTCAAGTCAAAATAATCAACAAGGGCAAACATCCGCTACCTGAGTACGCAACAACTTTAGCGGCAGGCCTTGATCTTAAGGCTAATTTAAATTCATCAATAGTTCTTAAACCTTTACAGAGAGTATTAATTGAAACCGGATTATTTTTACAATTACCGGCAGGTTATGAGGCTCAAATAAGACCAAGAAGCGGATTAGCTTTTAAACACGGAATCACCGTTTTAAATTCACCGGGAACTATTGATGCGGATTATAGAGGAGAAATAAAAGTTTTGTTGGTGAATTTATCGGCAGATGATTTCACCATAAATGACGGCGAAAGAATTGGCCAAATGGTTATTGCAAAACACGAACAAGTAAACTGGGAAAAAGTAAATTCATTGGAGGAAAGTGACCGAGGAGCAGGGGGTTTTGGAAGTACCGGAAAAAAGTAAACTTATCATAAGGCAATCACTCCCCACATCCTTCCTGTTTTTCCTTTATCTCTCCGGTAACTAAAAAAATCATCTTCAAAGCTACATCTGTTCATGCTCCAAATATTTTTAGTTGGAATATTTGCCCACTTTAAAATGAATGTATTTGCAGCAACCAAATCTATAGTTCTGCCGGAAATAATAGATTCCGGAAATCCGGCTTCCTTAAATTCTGCAATCACTTCATCGCCAACTTCAAAATTTTTCTGACAAATTCCTTGTCCAATGGCAATTTTTATAGAAGAAGGATGTGCTCCCAGATTTTCCATTTCTTTTACCACTTCAAAGGCAATTTTCCCAACTGTTCCTCTCCAGCCGGCATGTGCCGCACCAATTACATTATTTTTTATATCGTGAAATAAAATCGGGTAACAATCGGCAACACTTACAGCAAGAATCAAACCTTTTTCTTTACTTACCAAAGCATCTCCTTCCTGCTGACCTTTTTTAGCAATATTTACCTTGGTTCCATGTACTTGCTTAAGAAAAGATAAATTTTGAATGGAATAACCCAATTCGTTTAAAGCAAAATTTCTGTTTTGTAAAATAGACTGCTCATTATCATCTGTACCTCCTAAATTCAAACTCGAAAATTCTCCTTGTGAAATTCCGCCTTTGCGGTCAGAAAATCCGTGTGTGCATGAAATATTAGGAGCATGTATCCACATGAAACAGATTAATTAATATAGCTCAACTTCATCATGTTGGTTCTGCCTTTTTCTTTCATGGGCATACTGGCAATATTAATCACCAAATCATCGTCTTTTACAAAACCTCTTGATTTAATAAACTTTTTTAAATCATTGATGGTTTCATCTGTGCTTTCGTATTTATCGTAATAAAATCCGCGAATACCCCAAACCAAACTTAAAGTGGTTAGTAAAGCAATGTTATCTGTAAAAATAAATAAATGTGCTTTGGGACGATGCGAAGAAAGTTTAAATGCGGTATATCCGCTATTGGTCATACTGATGATAGCTTGCGCACCTGCATGATGTGCCAATGAACAAGCATTATAACAAATACTATCTGTTATATACGTTATCGTTTTTATGGAAGGTGTATGTTCTTTGTAATAAATGGTATCAACTTCTTCAACTTGTTTAATAATGCGATACATAGTTTCGATTACCTTAACAGGATATTTTCCAACTGATGTTTCTGCACTCAACATCACGGCATCTGCACCATCCATTACGGCATTGGCCACGTCATTTACTTCTGCCCGTGTTGGTGTATAACTGGTAATCATACTTTCCATCATTTGTGTGGCAATAATAACCGGTTTACCAATTTCAACGCATTTTTGTACAATCATTTTTTGTAAAATGGGTACTTTTTCCATGGGTAGTTCAACACCTAAGTCGCCACGAGCTACCATTATTCCATCACTCACATCAATAATATTATCAATTTCACGTATGGCTTCGGGTTTTTCAATTTTTGCAATTACCTTGGCTCTTTTGTTTTTACTCTTAATTATTTCTTTTAAATCTACAACATCGGTTACACTTCTGACAAAAGACAAACCAATCCAATCAAAATCGTGTTCTAATGCGAAATTTAAATCTCTGATATCTTTTACTGTTAAACAGGGTAATGATATTTTGGTATTTGGAAGATTTACCCCTTTTTTAGAAGAGAGCTCACCTCCAACGGTGATTAAACATTTTACTAAATCTTTATTGTTGGTTTCAATAACCTTCAAATGTATTTTTCCGTCATCAATCAAAACCGTTTCGCCAACATTTACATCTTGGGGAAATTGCGGATAAGTAATATAAATTTGTTCTTCAGTTCCTTCACACTCTTTGGTAACTATATTTATGTATTGATTTTGCGTAAGTATTACCTTATTATTTTTTACTGTTCCAATTCTTAATTTGGGTCCTTGTAAATCCGCCAATATCCCAACATGTGTATTTAATTTTTTGTTTAAGCTTTTGATGTTTTCTACAATATGATTTACAGCATCATAATCGCCATGTGAGAAGTTAATTCGGCAAATATTTAATCCGGCGTTAAACATTTCTTCCAATACAGCAATATTTTCTGTAGCCGGCCCCATCGTAGCAACAATTTTGGTTCTGTTAAAGTGACTCATAGGTCTGATAAATTTTATGTAAAGGTATAAAAAAGGATTGGCCAAAAAACAAATAACAATTAAGTTATAATTTTATAACTCAATGGTAGCGCAACCTTTATAAGATTTAGAATTATATTCAAGGATTACGGATCTTTCCTTAATTTCTCCACTAGCTTCCTCGGTGCATTTTTCTTTCTTAATGATAAGCTTAAGTGGATTATTATTTGTTTTGTCGGTTAAATTGAGTTCCAGCTGCTCTTTGTCAAAATTCACTATGGGGTAGGCACAAACCAGTTTTACTTCATCGTAATCCAATGAAATTTTTATTTCATGTGCGTAAACTTCCATATACCAGCCCGACTCACTGCCTCTTGCTATTAACAAGGGTTTTAAAATTTCAGGGAATAGTGAATCTGCTTTTACCTGATCTTCAATTTTTTCTACTGCTTTCAACAATTCTTTTTCGGAAGTGGAATTAGAACAAGCTGAAAATAAAATAATAGTTAAGAAACAGAATAATTGTTTCATTTATTTTTTCTTTTTAAAACTTGCATGACTGATTCTACAATATGTTCACTGTCTAATCCGTATTTGGTCATTAATTGATCGGGCGTTCCGCTTTCTCCAAAACTATCTTTTACAGCAACAAATTCCTGCGGAGTGGGTGTATTTCGCGCTAATAATTGTGCCACGCTATCTCCTAATCCTCCGTGCATTTGATGCTCTTCTGCAGTTACTATGCATTTGGTTTTTTGAACGGATTTTAAAATTGCAGATTCGTCTAATGGTTTAATGGTATGAATATTTATAATTTCAGCATGTATTCCTTTTTCTGCCAATTTTTCTCCGGCTTCAATAGCTTTCCAAACTAGATGTCCAGTGGCAACTATGGTTACATCTGAACCTTCATTCAGCATTACAGCTTTGCCGATTTCAAATTTTTGATCCGGTGCAGTAAAGTTGGGAACTGCTGGTCGACCGAATCGTAAATAAACCGGACCTTTATGTTGTGCAATGGCAATAGTGGCTGCTTTAGTTTGATTAAAGTCGCAGGGATTAATTACGGTCATTCCGGGTAACATTTTCATTAATCCAATATCTTCCAGAATTTGATGGGTAGCTCCGTCTTCTCCTAAAGTTAAACCGGCATGTGAAGCGCAAATTTTTACATTTTTATGGGAGTATGCCACGCTTTGTCTGATTTGATCATATACTCGGCCGGTACTAAAATTAGCGAAGGTTCCGGTGAATGGAATTTTTCCGCCAATGGTAAGTCCGGCAGCAATTCCAATCATATTGGCTTCAGCAATACCCACTTGAAAAAATCGATCAGGATGAGCTTTTTCAAAGGCATCCATTTTTAATGAACCGGTTAAATCAGCGCATAAGGCAACAACATTTTCGTTCGTTTTTCCAAGTTCTGACAATCCTGCTCCAAATCCGGAACGGGTATCTTTTTTTTCAGTATAGGTATATTTTTTCATTAAAATAACTTTATAGTTTGTTGTGTACTCGATTTCACTTCAAAATTTCTTTCAATAGTATGGGTGGTCATTTTATCGTGTTGATTTCTGAATAACACTTTATACTTACCGGGTTGTAAATATATAATTTCATTTGGTATGGCGGTATTTAAGTTACAAACCCAAGTTACGGTTTTTCCATCATCTACATAAATACTTCCGCTCCCTAAACTCTGTCGGCTAAACAAAACTGTTCCGCTGGCTGGAATTTTAATGGTGTTGGTGCTGCTTTGTTTTATTTCAACATCTTTAAGATAAATACGGGGCAGCGTAAGAATCTCTAAATCGTATTTGCCCACAATATATTTTTCGGTTTTTCCAAAATCATGCACGTTTAATGTTTTCATTTCTGATTTTTTTCTTACTATACTAGTTGGAAAATATTTGCTCAATGAGCCTTCAATTTCCATTTTTAAATAACCCTGAGGTGCATCTACGGGAATGATGTTATGTTTTCCTTTTATAATAGTAATGTCTTTTTTCTCCTGTGGGGGAATGGTGTGCACCACTAAATCATATTTCAGGTCAGGATCTAATACCAATGTATCGGGTTTACCTCTATGGTTTATGGTATGTAAATAATTATATTTTACATGATTGGTTCCGGCTTCGTAAAATGTCATGTCTACATCCGTTTCGCTGGGCTTTTTTAATATGTCTAACAAGTCAACTTGTACAGTGGTTTGGCTTAAAGCCTCCGTAATAACTAGTTTTAGTACATTTTTAAAATTGGCTTCATTACTTACATCGTAAAATTTACCCATGCAACCGAATATATCCGCAAATTTTATATCTAAACCAACCCCAATTACAAACGGACGAAGAAAAATTCCTTTTTTCTGAAGTTCAATACTTACCTGACATGGATTTCCGTTGCACTCCTCAATACCATCGGTAATCAAAATCACAATATTTCTAACGCCCCCCTTAGGAGTGAAATCTGCCGTACACTCACCTAATGAATAAGCAATAGGCGTTGTGCCTTTGGGCTCTAATCTGTTTATGCGTTGTTTGATTTTAAGATAGGCTGTTGAAACCGGTTCAAAGGGAACTTCCAGTTTACTGTCTTTGCAATTTCTTTCTTTAAAATCATAATTATGTCCGTAACAACGAAGTGCCAATTCCAAATTCGGATAATTTTTCAGGCTATCTAAAAATTCGCCCATTACTCTTTTGGCAACTTCAATTTTAGGAACAGGACTATTCCATCCTGCATACATGCTGTATGAGTCATCAAAAATAAACAGAATGCGGTTAGTGGTTTGGGAATTAAAATTTAAAACGGCAGAAATTAGAAAAATAAAAAGAAATTGTTTTTTATAGCGCCTCATTAAATATTTATTCTAAATTCTAAAATCTTACTTTTAATAATCTCCCAGTGTTACCGGTAACTGTTCCAATGCTTTTTTCAGTTGCTCGTCGTTAGGAGCTGATCCGTGCCACTTGTGCGTGCCCATCATGTAATCTACTCCTTGGCCCATTTCTGTTCTCATCAATATCATCACCGGTTTTCCCTTCCCGCAAAGTTTTTTAGCTTCCTCCAATCCCTGTATTACCGCATTTAAATCATTTCCGTTGTTGTTTTCCAATACAGTCCATCCAAAGGCTTCAAATTTTGCCTTCAAATTACCTAAAGAAAGCACTTTATCAACATCTCCGTCAATTTGTCGACCGTTATAATCCACCGTGGCAATCAAATTATCCACTTTATTGGCTGCTGCATACATGGCTGCTTCCCAAATTTGTCCTTCCTGTAATTCTCCATCACCGTGCAAGGAATAAACTGTGGTGTTATCCTTGTTTAATTTTTTAGCAAGTGCTGCGCCTATGGCTACACTCATACCTTGCCCTAAAGAACCGCTGGCAATACGCACGCCGGGCAATCCCTCGTGTGTTGTTGGGTGACCCTGTAAGCGGGTATTTAATTTTCTAAACGTATTTAATTCGTTAACGGGAAAATATCCGCTACGAGCTAATACGCTGTAAAATACTGGAGAAATATGTCCGTTGCTCAGAAAAAATAAATCTTCCTGGTGTCCATCCATTTTAAAGTCAGATGGGTTATGTTTTAGCACAACCTTATAAAGGGCTACAAAATATTCCACACAACCTAATGAACCGCCGGGATGTCCGCTGCTTACGGCATGAACCATTCTAACAATATCTCTTCTAACCTGGGTGCATAGGGCTTGCAACTCTTCCATATTTGGCATAATAATTTTTTTAAGAATTTAAAATTACCCTTAATAATGGGGAATATTAATCTTTGTTAAAAACTAGCATTCATGTTAAAAACTCTGAAACTCAAAACACACATAAATCGAATGTACTCACTATAAGTTAAGTATATTTGCATTTTGCAAAATATTCGGTTTTTTAGGAATGAATTATTTTGTAAATATTAATTAATAGTATTTATGGCACTAAAATGTGGAATAGTAGGATTACCAAATGTTGGAAAATCAACCTTGTTTAATTGTTTAAGTAACGCAAAGGCACAGGCTGCCAATTTTCCTTTTTGTACCATTGATCCGAATGTGGGTACAATTACTGTTCCCGATGAGCGATTAAATAAATTAGCAGATTTGGTTCATCCGGAACGAATTTTACCTACTACGGTTGAAATTGTGGATATAGCCGGTTTGGTTAAAGGCGCAAGTAAGGGCGAAGGTTTAGGAAATAAGTTTTTAGGAAATATACGCGAATGTAATGCTATTTTGCATGTGCTTCGTTGTTTCGACGATCCCAATGTAGTGCATGTGGATGGTAGTGTTGACCCTGTTCGTGATAAGGAAATAATTGATACCGAATTACAGTTGAAAGATTTGGAAAGCATTGATGCTAAAATTAAAAAATATGAAAAGCTGGCCAAAACCGGAACAGATAAGGAAGCGGTAAAAATTTATCAGGTAGCTATGAAGGTGAAAAATACATTGGAGGCGGGTCAATCTGCCCGTTCAGCTAATTTGGATGAAACGGAATTACCCTATATTGCCGATTTACATTTGTTAACCATTAAACCGGTATTGTATGTGTGTAATGTAGATGAAGCATCGGCCAATACCGGAAATAAATATGTGGATGCTGTAAAAGAAGCAATTAAAAATGAAAATGCAGAATTAATGATTATTACTGCACAAATGGAAAGTGAAATTGCAGCCTTAGAAACTTTTGAAGAAAAGCAAATGTTTTTACAAGATATGGGTTTGGAAGAGCCGGGCGTAAATAAACTAATTAAAGCGGCTTACAGATTGTTGAATTTACAGACCTATTTTACTGCCGGAGTGAAAGAAGTAAGAGCGTGGACAATTGAAAAAGGATACAAGGCACCTCAAGCTGCCGGTGTAATTCATACCGATTTTGAAAAAGGATTTATTAAAGCTGAAGTGATGAGCTATAACGATTTTGTTACCCTGGGGTCAGAAGCTGCTTGTCGCGATAACGGTAAACTACGCGTGGAAGGAAAAGAATATGTGGTGAATGATGGAGATGTAATGCATTTTAGATTTAATGTATAAGTAAGCTGTTTTATTATAATATAAATGATTCATAATCATTTAAAATAAACCTCAAACAAGAAACCTCAAACTAAAAACTTTAAACAGTAAAGCATGAAAAATCACGAAATAGATTATAAATTGATGGGCGAGGAAATGCAATGCGTGGAAATTGAATTAGATCCTCAGGAAGCAGTTATTGCAGAACCCGGAAGTTTTATGATGATGACAGATGGCATTCAAATGCAAACTTTATTTGGAGATGGAAATGAAAAGGGCATTATGGATAAATTGTTTTCGGCCGGTAAACGTTTACTCACCGGTGAAAATTTATTCATGACCGTTTATACCAATAACTCCTCACAAAAACGTCAGGTTTCTTTTGCTGCGCCTTATGCCGGTAAAATTATTCCGCTCAACTTACAAGAATTGGGAAATAAAGTAATTTGTCAGAAAGATAGTTTTTTATGTGCGGCTAAAGGTGTATCGGTTGGTATTGAGTTTCAAAAAAAATTAGGAACCGGACTTTTTGGCGGTGAAGGATTTATTATGCAAAAACTGGAAGGAGATGGTTTAGCATTTGTTCACAGTGGAGGACACGTTATCGAAAAAGAATTAAAAGCAGGAGATATGTTTAAAATTGATACCGGTTGTATTGTGGCTTTCACATCCACAGTTCAATACGACATTCAGTTTGTTGGTGGTGTAAAAAATTCTTTGTTTGGGGGTGAAGGATTATTTTATGCGGTACTAAGAGGGCCGGGAAAAGTATGGATACAAACTTTACCAATAAGCAGGCTAGCCGGGAGAATTCTTTCTTACGGAAAAGGGAGCAGAAAGGAAGAAGGAAGCATTTTAGGAGGAATTGGAAATTTATTAGATGGTGATTAATAGTTTAAAGTTGAATTTAATTGAAATAAGAAATGGCTAAATCAAATTACACAGAGGATAATATACGATCGTTAGATTGGAAAGAACACATTCGTACTCGTCCGGGAATGTATATCGGGAAATTAGGTGACGGAAGCGCATTTGATGATGGAATTTATGTATTACTGAAAGAAGTAATGGATAATTGTATTGATGAATTTATGATGGGTGAAGGAGATAAAATAGAAGTAAATGTAAAAGATGGTGTTGTTTCTATCCGCGATTATGGGCGAGGTATTCCGTTAGGAAAAGTGGTAGATGTGGTTTCTAAAATGAATACCGGTGGTAAATACGATAGCGATGCATTTAAAAAATCAATTGGATTAAATGGAGTGGGTACCAAAGCAGTAAATGCACTTTCTATACATTTCAAAGTTACTGCCTATCGTGATAAACAAGCTAAAACGGCCGAATTTAAGAAAGGCGAATTAGTGAAAGAACATCGATTAACCGCTGCGCCGGGTGAAAAAAACGGAACCTACGTTGAATTTAAACCGGATGACACCATTTTTAAAAAGTATCATTTTGTACATGAATATATAGATCGCATGATGTGGAATTATGCTTTCTTAAATACCGGCCTAACATTAATTTTAAACGGCAATGAATATAAATCCTTGCACGGATTAAAAGATTTATTGGAGAAAAATATTAGCGGAGAAACCTTGTACCCCATTATTCATTTGAAAGGAGAAGATATTGAATTGGCAATGACACATAGCAATGAGCATTTTAGTGAGGAATACTATAGTTATGTGAATGGTCAATATACCACGCAAGGAGGAACGCATTTAGCTGCCTTTAGGGAAGCTATTGTTAAGACCGTTAGGGAGTTTTATAAAAAAGATTTTGATCCAACAGACGTCAGAAAATCTATAGTGGCTGCAATTTCGGTTAAGGTGCAAGAGCCGGTTTTTGAATCGCAAACCAAAACAAAGTTAGGCTCCAGTGAAATTGCGCCGGGTGGACAAAGTATTCGAAGTTTTATCGGAGATTTTATAAAACAACAGGTAGATAATTATTTGCATAAAAATCCGGATACCGCAAAAGCCATCGAAGCTAAAATTATTGCGAATGAAAGAGAAAGAAAAGAACTTTCGGGTATTCAAAAATTAGCCAGAGAACGAGCTAAAAAAGCGTCATTACACAATAAAAAATTGCGCGATTGCCGCATTCATTTAGATGATTCTAAAGATGCACGTCGATTAGAAACCACTATATTTATTTGCGAGGGCGATTCGGCCAGTGGCTCTATTACTAAAACGCGTGATGTGAATACACAAGCTGTATTTAGTTTAAAAGGAAAACCATTAAATTGCTTTGGCCTTGGAAAAAAAGTAGTTTATGAAAATGAAGAATTTAATTTGTTACAATCGGCCTTGAATATTGAAGAAGGCTTGGATGACTTAAGATATAATAATGTAGTTATTGCTACCGATGCTGATGTGGATGGCATGCATATTCGTTTATTATTACTCACTTTCTTCCTTCAATTTTTCCCTGATCTGGTAAAAAACAATCACGTTAAAATATTACAAACTCCTTTATTCAGAGTTAGAAATAAAAAAGAAACGGCTTATTGTTATAGTGAGGAAGAACGAAAAGCCGCAGTGGCTAAATTAGGACCAAAACCGGAAATAACACGATTTAAAGGTTTGGGTGAAATTAGTCCGGATGAGTTTAAACATTTTATCGGTAAGGATATTCGATTAGAACCTGTACTGATAGATCAAAAAGCAAGTATACAGGAACTTCTAAATTATTACATGGGCAAGAACACACAAGAGCGTCAGGAGTTTATTATTGATAATTTAAGAGTGGAAAAGGAAGTGGCTGAAGAAAGCCTTAAGTAAATGTTAAATTATTTTAACTTTTGCATAAAACTAAAACATTAAAGACCACTTTGTCGTGTTAAAGCCTGTTAATATCGAAAAAAAAGATATCTTTGGCATGAAACGTGAATTGGAATAAGTAACAATAAAAACAAAATAAAATGAAAACTACTCAATTACTTTTAATCCCGGCTATTGCCTTATTATCTTTAACCGGATGTAAATCAAAAAAGAAACAAACTATTCAAAAGGAAACAGGGGCTGTTGAAATCAGTGTTCCTTTTAGCGAAAGCAAGTATCGTAGCGATAATGATGCTTTTCGTGCAAAACAAGTTGGAAAGTCTCCGGATTTAGCCACTGCTAAAAAGATTGCATTCCAAAATGCTAAATCTGAAATGGCTGCTAACATCAACAGTACTATTAAAAGAGTAACTGATCAGTACACGAATCAGCGTACAATCGGAAATGCTCAAGAATTCGAAAATAAATTCGAAGAGTTAGCGCGCGAAGTTGTAAATCTTGAAATGTCTAACGTTAAAGAAATTGGCGAAAAGATTTTCAAAGAGCCGGATGGTTCGTACAGCTACTGGATTGCCGTTGAAGCCGGAAAAAAAGAAGTGTTCGAAAAGCTAGATGCTAAAATTTCAAACAATGCAAAATTGAAATTGGATTACGATAAACAAAAATTCCAACAAATCTTCGATGCCGAAATGAAAAAATTGGCTGACGAAGGAAAATAATTCATCAACCTTTAATAAAAGAGCATCTTTCAAAAAAAGATGCTCTTTTTAATTCAGATTTGAAAAACACATTATACATATTTTATTGCACTGCTTTATTATTGCTGATTTCCTGCTCCGGTTCTAAAAAATACTTTAAAGCCGCAGAAAAATTGGAAAAGCAAGGTTTAGTAAATGAAGCAGCTGAGTATTATTTACAATCTTTACAACGTAAAATCACTAACGTTGAAGCCCGAATAAAATTAAAGGAAGTTGGCCAAAAATGTGTTTCGAATATGGCTTCTGATTTTTTCCGGAATTATAACACCAACCAATTAGAAGCTTCCTTAAACTCTTTTGAAAAATTAAAAGAATTTACCAATAAAACGGCTGTGCTGAATGTGACTTTAGATTATCCTAAACAATATGATGAAGATTATCAAAAGGTAGTGGAATCTTATTGCTCTAAAAATCACGATATCGCTTTTACTTTAGTTAATCAAGGAAAGTACAGTGATGCAGTTACCTACATTAATAAAGTAAATAAATATAATCCTACTTACAAAACCACGCAACAGTTAGAGGTTATTGCAGTTTGTGAGCCCATTTATCAGGCAGCGGTTGTACAATTAGGAAATAAAAATTACACCAATGCTTACAATCTTTTAAGCAAGGTGAATCACAAAAGTCCAACTTATAAAGATACCAAGGATTTATATGAACTCGCATCCGAAGGTCAAACAAAACATTTTATGCTTTTTGAACCTAAAAAAGCAAATACCAAAACAGAAAAAGATTTAGAAGATTATTTATTCAACAACTTTAATCAAATTGCAGTGCAAAAATTCACATTTGCGAAAGTAATTAATAACACACCTTTCAATTACATTCCTGATGTTTCAGGTGGTAAGGCTGCAGATGTTGATTTAATTCAGGCTATTCGAAAAGCTACCGGAGCCGATTATTTTTATTCTTATGATATTACAGATATTAAGGAAATTAATAGCGGACCAAAAAAAATAACGTATAAGGCTTTTCAGGAAATTAAAACGAAAAAGAATGATACAACTATTATAATCTCTTACAAACAAGTGGATTATAATGTGGTACAGGCCAGTAGAGCCTATAATTATATGTACAATTATAAATTAATTAATGCTGTTTCTAATCAAATTATTTCTTCTCAAAGTCAACAAGTAAATGCTCAGGATGCCGTAGAATACAACGAATTTGTAAAAACATACGGAGGAAATATTAATCAATTATATCCTTACAATCCGGAACAAACTGCCCCCGCTGCACGTTATAATCCAAATAAATGGCGCCAGCAATTTAATGCAAATTCTAATTTAAAAAGTTTTGACGTATTAAAAGAAGAAGCGAATAATAAGGCAATTGATTTGTTCACCAAATCAATTTTAAATAACATGAAGTAAATTGAAAAAAACTATTTACATATTAACCGCACTAATTTTATTTGCTTGCAAAAGCAAGAAAGAATTGGAATCCGGGCCGGTGGTTGCCGAATCAAAACCTGCACCTTTGTGGGTTAGCAGCAGGCCCAATAGCGGATTTAAATTTGTAGGTATTGGATTTGCTGATAAAGCTAAAACTTCTTCCTATGCTATAGAAGCCAAAAAAAATGCATTATACGATTTGTCTTCTGAAATTAAAGTTGATATTTCCTCCAATTCGGTTATTTACACAGTACAAAACAATAAGTCCTTTAATGAAAATTATAACTCTTTAATTAAAATGAGTAATTCCGAAAATATTGAAGGGTATCAACAAGTAGATACGTATGAAAATGATAAACAATATTGGGTTTATTATACATTGGATAAAGCGGAATATGCCAAACAGAAAGAACAAAAAAAGCAGCAAATCATCACAAAGGCTTCCAATTTAATCGCATCGGCTTATGCCGACGAACAAAGTCAGGATTTTTCATCCAGCTTAAAAAAACGCATACAGGCTTTTGGTGTACTCACGCCTTACCTGAACGAAGAAATAAATTTTGATGCAAGTATTACAAAAGGATTAAAAAATGTATTCGATCTTACCAATTTAATTCAGCAACAACTTCAATCTATCACCATCGCCAATATAAATGCCAAAAGCATATTAAAACCTTATCAAAAAACGTATGAGCCCTTGGTTTATCAATTGCAAGTTAAAGGTAAAAGTCCATTACAAAATTTCCCATTTGTAGTAGAAAGTGAAGAGGATAAAATAAAAGTGATTGAAAAAACATCGAGCAATAATTCCGGCGAAGTTCAGGTTAAGGTAAGTCACGTAGATCCTTTAAACCAAATGGTGGCCTTTAATTTAAATCCCGACATTTCAGGTTTAATGGGTGCTGATTCAGTAGGCAAAGCTGGCATCAATGTACTTAAGCAATTCATTCAAACTTCAGCTTTAAAGGTTCAGGCTAAAGTGAGTCCGGTAAACTTGTTTGTGAATTGCAATGAGAAAAATTTCGGAAAACCAACCGGCTCAACAATCATCAGCACTTTTATACAAAGCAGATTCAGTGGCCAAGAAATAACCTATGCCGACAAACCGGAAAATGCCGACTATATCATTGACGTAAATGCCGACACCAGAGAGGATGTAAGCAGTCATGTTTTAGATGTGAACTACGGATTAAAAATGGCCGCCTTGGTAATTGATTTAAATTTGAAGCGAAGTGTTTCGGGTGAAGTTATTTACCATGCACAAATAAATGATATTTATGGTTACGCCAATAGCGGTGAAAAAGCAGGCATCAATACGTATTCCAGTAATAAATTAAATTTTAAGTTAGGTGAGGCGCTTTTTTTCCTAAAAGGCAAAATGCTCGTTTACTGAGTTTTTTAATTGGCAATTAATCACTTACACTTTTATTTTTCCTCCTTATTGATTTAATCTTCAACATTTTAAACTTCAATTGTGAATATTTCATTCACATTTTAACCCATTATTATTTACAATCATCCCCTTTTTTATTTTTCAAAACTTATATTTGCAAATCTATTTTCTTTAAGTACACATGAGTAAAGATATTTTTGAAGGGTTTGATAGTGAGAGTCATCACAACATTGATAATGTTACGCATGTCAGTGGTATGTTTAAAAACTGGTTTATTGATTACGCATCTTACGTAATTCTTGAACGAGCAGTGCCCGCAGTTGAAGATGGATTAAAACCTGTGCAACGTAGAATTTTGCACAGCATGTGGGAGCTGGAAGACGGGCGCTATAACAAAGTAGCCAACTTAATCGGAAATACCATGAAGTATCACCCGCATGGTGATGCAAGTATAGGCGATGCTTTGGTAAGTATTGGTCAAAAGGATTTATTAATTGATTGTCAGGGAAACTGGGGTAATGTATTTACCGGCGATAGCGCTGCAGCACCCCGTTATATTGAAGCACGTCTTTCAAAACTTGGATTAGAAATTTTATTTAACCCAAAAACAACCGATTGGGGACTTAGTTACGATGGCAGAAACAAAGAGCCAAACAATTTGCCGGTTAAATTTCCATTGCTTCTTGCGCAAGGGGTTGAAGGAATTGCCGTAGGTTTAGCCTGCAAAATTCTTCCGCACAACTTTAACGAACTTATTGATGCCTCTATTCAGTCATTAAAAGGAAAAAAAGTAAGCATCTATCCCGATTTTCAAACCGGAGGAATTGCAGACTGCAGCGAGTACAAAGATGGTTTAAGAGGTGGAAAAATTAAGGTTCGTGCGCGCATTAAAGAATTAAACGCCAAAACTTTAGTAATAAATGAAATTCCGTTTGGCACAACAACATCTTCATTAATCGACAGCATTTTAGCGGCTAATGATAAAGGGAAAATAAAAATTAAAAAAGTTGAAGATAACACGGCTGAAAATGTTGAAATATTAATTCATTTACAACCCGGAATCAGTACCGATAAAACAATTGATGCTTTATATGCCTTTACCAATTGCGAAGTAAGTATTTCGCCCAATGCTTGTATTATTGAAAAAGATAAACCTCGGTTTATTGGCGTAAGTGAAATTTTAAAACTTTCAGCACAACGTACATTGGAATTATTAAAGCTGGAACTTGAAATTGAGAAAAAAGAACTGGAAGAAAAATGGCATTTTGCCTCGCTTGAGAAAATATTCATTAAGGAGGAGATGTATATAGATTTTAAAAAGTACAGCACCAAAGAAACTTTATACGAATACCTCTACACGTGCTTTAAACCGCACAAAAAGAAATTAATCAGAGATATACTGGATGAAGATTTACACAAACTTACGCAGATTCCGATGATTCGTATCACGCGCTTTGATAGCATCAAGGCTGAAGATCACATGAAGGAATTAAGCGCGCGTATTGAGGAGGTGAAAAATCATCTGGCTAATATGGTGGAATTTGCCATTGAGTATTTTAAAAATTTAAAAAAGAAATACGGCGAAGGACGTGAAAGAAAAACAGAAACCAAACAATTAGAAACCATTGTTGCCACACAGGTAATTATGGCCAATGAAAAACTTTATGTAAATCGTGCTGAAGGATTTGTAGGTACAGGTTTAAAAAAGGATGAATTTGTTTGCGATTGCAGCAGCATTGATGATATTATAGCTTTTACCAAAGAAGGTAAAATGAAAGTTTTTAAGGTAAGTGATAAATTTTTTGTTGGAAAAGATATTATACATGTTGCGGTTTTCCAGAAAAATGATGAACGTACTACTTACAATATGATTTATCGCGACGGACCAAAAGGAATTACCTTTATGAAACGTTTTTTTGTTACCGGTGTTACGCGCGATAAGGAATATAATTTAACCAAAGGCACTCCCGGCAGTACGGTGTTTTGGTTTACCGTAAATCCAAACGGCGAAAGTGAAAAGGTTATAGTTCGTTTACGTCAAGCTACCGGAGTAAGAAAATTAGAATTAGATGTTGATTTTGCGGAAATGGAAATTAAAGCAAGAGGAGCAGTAGGCAATATTGTAACAAAGTATACCATCAACAATGTTACACTAAAAGAAAAAGGTGTGTCTACTTTAGAAGGAGAAGATTATTGGTTTGATGAAAGCGTACATCGTTTAAATAAAGAAGAACGCGGAACCTACCTCGGTAAATTCAGCGGAGAAGATAAAATAATGACCATAACATCAAGCGGGTATTACAAATTATACACTTATGATTTGCTGAATCACTTTGACGAGGACATCATTTTAATTGAAAAATACTTCTCCAATCAAACACTCACTGTCATTTATTACGATGGTAAAGGAAAAGCTTATTTCACCAAACGATTTGAACCGGAGAATACAAACTCCAAAGTATTATTGGTAACCGAACACGAAGATTCTCGCATTGAATTGGTAACGGCCCAGGTAAACCCGATTATAGAAGTGAAATTTGCCAAAGAAAAAGGCAAGCAACCCGATGATGAGAATATCAATATGGTTGAATTTTCTCCTGTGATAAACATGAAAGCCAAAGGCAAAAAATTAAGTGATCACAAGGTTAAAGAAATCAATTTAAAGGAACCCGAGGAAATAAAAGCTGCTAGAAAGTTCTTAAAAAAAAACGCTGAGAACGACGAAAAAACGGGATTAAGCCCTGTTGAGCTGCATCGCCGTGCTATGGAAAAATTAAATAAAAAAGGGGGTAAAGATTTTTTCGATGATGATGGCCAAATCACTTTTGATTTTTAAGAATTCTCTCAGATTTTTTTAATTCAAATTTGCGGATTGAGATTTATCTACCGATAGTTCAATTTTAAATTACGGCAAGAAAATTAAAATTCCTCATTAAAATAATAAACTGCCCCCCCAACTGAATTTGATACGGCACCGGTAACAGTTTTTAGCGTATTAATTTTTTCATTCACGCGTAAGTATCCCAAAAAGCCAAAAATAATAGCCTCCTTAAACTGAATAGTTTCATGATCGGGAATTACCAATTCACCTTTGTATTTTTGTTTGAGAAGCTTTAATACATGTTGATTGTAAGTGCCCCCGCCGGTAAGCAAAACTTTTTTCAGTTTAAATTCGTTTAAAATTTCGGCAATAGCTTCAGCAGCATATTCGCAAAATGTGGCCAATTTATCTTCAATGGTAATTCTGTAATTTCCTAAAATGGGCAGCAGTAAATTTTCGTATCGCTCGCGTGCTAATGAAATTTTTTTATCAATGTGTAGTGTTTCTTTCAATTCTTTCAATAAAAATTCATCCGTTTTGCCGGCATCCGCTAATTTACCATCCTCGTCAAATGCTTTACCTAATTTTTCGGCCAGATAGTTTAGGGCCATATTTAAAAAACAGATATCAAACGCTTTTCTTTCTTCTTCAAATTCAAATGAAATATTTGCAATACCTCCCAAATTTAAACAGGCATCATAATCCGAAAACAACAGTTTATCACCTATGGGTACAAGTGGCGCGCCTTGTCCGCCATTCACTACGTCTAAAATTCTGAAATCGCAAACAGTGGTTGTTTTAGAAATGGCAGCTATGGTAGCCCCGCAACCCAATTGAGCGCTAAAACCATGTTGGGGTTGGTGGTAAATGGTATGCCCATGCGAGCTGATTAAATCGGGTTTAATACCGCATTCTTCAATAAATTTTTTGACTTCAAGTCCAATGTATTTACCATAAAGATGGTTCATGGCTAAATATTGCTGTGCATTGCCATTTTTAATTTCTTCCAGTTTTTTACGTTGTTCTTTACTGTAGGTTAACGTATTTGCTTTTAATACTTTGTAAACATATAGATCGTTTTCAAGGTTGAATTCGCATAATGCTAAATCCAGACCGTCTAACGACGTTCCGCTCATGATGCCTAAAACCTTCAAATTACGTGATTTACTCATTCATAACGGGGTTTGTTTTCAAGTACTAAATCGGTTATATTTGCAAGGATACAAAAAATTTTAAAACTTAAAAACCATTACCATGTATTTTGATTTATCTGAAGAACATTTGATGATACAAAAAGCGGCCCGAGAATTTGCACAAAATGAACTAAAGCCGGGAGTAATTGACCGAGATGAGAATCAAACTTTTCCGGCCGAGCAAATCAAAAAAATGGGTGAGCTAGGTTTTATGGGCATGATGGTTGATCCAAAATACGGCGGTGGTGGAATGGATGCCATTTCATACGTATTGGCTATGGAAGAGATTAGTAAAGTGGATGCGAGTGCTAGTGTTGTGATGAGTGTAAATAATTCATTAGTATGCTGGGGACTTGAAACTTTTGGAACCGAAGAACAAAAACAAAAATATTTAGTTCCCTTGGCGAAAGGTGAAAAAATTGGCGCATTTTGTTTAAGTGAGCCGGAAGCCGGAAGTGATGCTACTTCACAAAAAACAACAGCAATTGATAAAGGCGACCATTATCTTTTAAACGGAACCAAAAACTGGATTACCAATGGAAATAGCGCATCTGTTTATTTAGTAATAGCACAAACTAATATAGAGGCCGGTCATAAAGGAATTAATGCATTAATAGTAGAAAAAGGGATGCCCGGATTTACAATAGGACCTAAAGAGAATAAGATGGGAATCCGAGGAAGTGATACACATTCTCTCATGTTTGATAATGTTAAAGTTCCAAAAGAAAACAGAATTGGCGAAGATGGTTTTGGGTTTAAATTTGCCATGAAAACATTGAGTGGAGGAAGAATTGGAATAGCTTCTCAGGCCCTGGGGATTGCTAGTGGAGCGTACGAATTAGCTTTACAATATTCAAAAGAACGTAAGGCCTTCGGAAAAGAGATCAGTAAACATCAAATTATACAGTTTAAATTGGCTGATATGGCCACAAGAATAGAAGCATCCCGCTTACTAATTTTTAGAGCCGCTTGGTTAAAAGATCAGCACTTACCAATGGATAAAGAAAGTGCCATGGCTAAAGTATTTGCCAGTGAAACCGCTATGTGGGTAACTACTGAAGCTGTACAGGTACACGGCGGTTATGGATATGTGAAAGAATATCATGTGGAAAGACTAATGAGAGATGCCAAAATCACTCAAATTTATGAAGGAACCAGTGAGGTTCAGCGTATCGTTATTTCGCGCCAGGTATTAAACTAATTCACGTTTTTTCGGTTTAATTAAAGGAAATACTTCCGGTTAATTTGCATTGTCTTCATCTAATTGCCAATGGCAGAACATGCTTTTTTTAATTAAATTTTTAAAAAACAAGTAGAAAAGCCTAAAATAAACTCGTAAATTTAAGAGCCTTAATTTTGGGGTAAATTGTACAACTATGGGTGATTTTCACGACGACTCAGAAGGACGCGACGATAAAGAATTTGAGAAAAACTTAAAACGTTTTGAGGACATGATTTCTACAGGTCAGCCCGAGTTTTTTGACGCCGACGATTTAGAAGAAATTATAGATTATTATCTGCAATGGCTTAATTACGAATTAGCCAAAAAAGCAATTGATTATGGTTTAGAACGCTTTCCTTATTCCACAATAATCAAAATCAGATATGCACAGTATTTATCTAGCCAACATCATACCCATGAAGCTCTTTCCATCTTAAATGAAGTTGAACAAATAGAACAAAACAGCTTTGAGTTATATATGGCCCGAGGGTATATTTATAGCCAAATGGGATTGGGTGAACAAGCCATTGAGAATTTTAAACATGCTTTGCCTTTGGCGGAATTTAAAGATGAGGTATATGTGGCTTTAGGCATTGAGTTTTTAAATGAAGAAAAACCCGATGATGCTTTGTATTATTTAAAAAAAGCAATTAAAATTAATCCGAATAATGAAGTTGCATTGAATGAACTTTCGCTTTGTTTTGATTTAACATCGCGTTCTGATGAAGCCATTTCCTTTTTTGGAAATTACATCGATCAACACCCCTATAGTTATTATGCATGGTTTAATTTGGGTGTTGCCTATGCCCGAATAGGATTATTTGAAAAAGCAATTGATGCGTATGATTATGCAACGGCAATTAATGATCAGTTTAGTTCTGCTTATTTCAACAAAGCAAATTCTTTAGCTCAGTTGGAAAGATTTGCCGAGGCTATTGATGTATATAAAGAAACATTAAAGTATGAGGATCATGAACCTTCCACCTATTATTACATAGGGGAATGTTACGAAAATTTAGAAAAATTTGAAGAGGCCTTAGTCAATTACAATAAGTGTGTAAAGTTAGATCCGGCTCATGCCGATGCCTGGTTAGGTATTGGAGTTGTGCTGGATGCCATGAACAGATTAACAGAAGGCATTCATTATATTAAAAAAGCTATTGAAATTAATCCAAATGACGCTGAGTACTGGTATGTGTTTGCCGAAATTCAGCATAAACTCGGGTTTTTGGAAGAATCAGCTATGGCTTTTCAACGTGTAATTGAATTGGATTATAACGAAGCAGATGTTTGGTTAGATTACAGTAAACTTTTGCACGAAGCAGGCTACCTTAATGATGCTATTGCAACTTTAAGCGAAGGGATAAAACATTTTCCCGGTTCGGCTGAACTTCATTATCGCATGGGTGTTATGCTGATTGAAAATAAAGACAGGAAAGAGTCCTTGGATTATATCACTAAAGGTTTAGAAATTGATCCCTCAAAACATGAGCAGCTATTTGAGTACGCTCCGGTTTTACAAAACGATTCGGAAATTTTGCAATTAATTTCTCATTATAAAAAATAGTTATGGCGCCTAAGTATAACGTTAATCTACCACATCTGCCCGAACGCACGGTAAAACCCCGTAAGGAAGGTGTTACCATGGTAATGGATAAAGGCATTAGTCTTCGTCAGGCGCACGACTTTGTTGAAGTATCGGCTCCCTATGTTGATTATGTAAAGTTAGGCTTTGGTACATCTGTTTTTACTCCAAATGTGCTTGAAAAAGTAAAACTTTACCAGAGTGCCGGCATGAAGGTGTATGTAGGCGGTACTTTATTTGAAGCTTTTGTGATTCGAAATAAATTTGATGATTATTTAAAATACATAAACGATTTGGGTTTAGATTGTGCAGAAGTAAGTGATGGAAGTATAGAGTTAGAACATGAAGTGAAATGCGATTATATCAGTAAGCTCGCTAAAAATTTCCACGTATTAAGTGAGGTTGGCAGTAAGGAAGAAGGGGTAATCATACATCCTGCTCGTTGGATAAAAATGATGCAAAGCGAATTGGATGCAGGTTCTTCTAAAGTTATTGCAGAGGCCCGTGAAAGTGGCACGGTTGGAATATTCCATAAAAACGGAAGCGCTCACACTTTATTAATTCACCGAATTGTAAATAAAATAAAACTTGAAAATATTATTTGGGAAACTCCGCAAAAAAGTCAGCAGGTTTATTTTATAAAATTATTTGGCGCAAATGTAAATGTCGGAAATATTGGTGTGGATGACGTGATTCCGCTCGAAACTTTACGCCTTGGATTGCGTGGCGACACTTTTTTTACTTTTTTACCCGATGAATTAAAACAAGATACTGTATAATCTAATAACAACGATCATGAAAGAAATAAGTGTAACCGAATTAAAACAACTGAAAGACGAAAACGCAAATTATCAATTGGTAGATGTGCGCGAACAGTATGAATTTGATGAAGCTAACTTAAACGGAATTTTAATTCCAATGGGAGAGGTGATGGATAATCTGGATAAAATTGCTCGCGATAAAAAAGTAATTGTTCACTGCAGAAGCGGAAAACGTAGCGCCGGCGTAATTCAAGCTTTAGAAAAACAGCATGGGTATGATAATTTGTATAATTTAAAAGGCGGTATTTTAGCGTATATAGAAGAAATTGGATTATGATAGAACTTTTTAAACACATCCTTCATTTAGATTTCGATTGGCTCTTTCAGAATTATGGAGCTTATGTCTACATTATTTTATTTTTAGTCATTTTTGTTGAAACCGGCCTTGTGGCCATGCCATTTTTACCGGGCGACTCCCTTTTATTCACCGCAGGTTTGTTTGCACGTTCTGGCTATTTGAATTTGTCTTATTTGCTTATTTTGTTATTTATTGCCGCAGTATTAGGTGATAATATTAATTATTGGGTTGGACGTAAAATAGGTTTACGGGTGTTTAAATTTAATTTAAGAGGAAAACCGCTGGTTAAAAAAGAATACCTCGATAAAACCCACGCCTTTTACGAAAAGTATGGTACCAAAGCAATTATTATGGCACGATTTGTACCCTTAGTGCGAACTTTTGCTCCTTTTGCAGCAGGTGTAGGCGAAATGAATTATAAAAAATTCTTCAGCTTTGATATATTAGGTGGCGCATTATGGATTGGTAGTTTAACCATGGCCGGGTATTTATTAGGTGAAGTTGAATTTATTCGTAAAAGAATTGATTTGGTTTGCTTAGGAATTATTTTGCTTTCCGTTCTTCCTATTATAATCGGTTATTTAAAGGGCAGAAAAAAATAGACTTGAATAGGTATGTCATAATTTTATTTTTTTTCCTCACTTCCTTATTAAAAGGTCAAAGTGATTTAAATCGACTACTAAACGCAAATCACACAGACTCTACGCTTGCTTCCAAAAGAAAGATTAATTACGTTTTTAAAGGCAAAAATTGGTTTGTAAAATACAATCCATTATCACTTGTTTTTGGTGGAGCATTATTTTTTTATCAGGGTGTAATTTCACCACAAATTATGCAAGGCTGTGCCTTTGAGCCCAGCTGTTCAGCTTTTAGCAAAGCTTGTATACATGAATTTGGACTAATAAAAGGCATTTCCTTATCTACCGATCGTTTGACCAGATGCACGCGTTTATCGTCTATAGATTTTCATCCTGTATTATTTAATAATAATAATAAGGTAAATGACATCCCTGAATATTACAGATTGCGGAGTAAAAAATGAAGTATTTAATTGTATTTATTTTTACTATCATTTGTGTTAATTCAGTTAATGCACAAATTAACGACAGTGATTCGTATTCTAATTTCAACTTTATTATTCATCTCACTAAAAATGGATTAATTGAAGAAGCGGAAATTGAAAAGGAGAATTTCTTTTCTTACAAAAATTTAAATCAATTGTATAAAGATTCGGTGAATTATGTTTTGGGAATGTCTTATCAGTCTGAACACAATAATGAATTATCGCGCGACCGGTTTTTAGAAGTTTCCAATGAATCTTTTTTATTTTATCCGGCAAGATATCAGGCAGCTATATTGGAAGCAGAAAAAGGTAATGCAAAAAGAGCAGTAGAAATAATAAATTCTATAGATAGCAGCAACAACGATATTATTAATGAATTGAAAAATTTTGAATTGGCAGCCACTCATTTATTGAATCATAATGTACAAACTTTCGATTCAATTCTTAATAAAAATTCATTTACTAATACTTTGTTACAGGAGGAAGCTGTTAAATTGAAAGAATGCGCTCAGGTGCAAAAAAAAATAAAACGCAAATCAGCTTTTGCTGCAGGAATGCTTTCTGCAGTTGTGCCCGGCTTAGGAAAAGTGTATGTAGGAAATAACGGGCAGGCTTTGGCTAGTTTTTTAACGGTAGGAGTGATGGGAGGAATAACTGTAGAGAATTATTTTAAATTAGGAATTGAACACCCGCAAACTATTTTTTTTGCAAGCGTGTTTAGCTTATTTTATATTGGAAATATTTGGGGAAGTGCCGTGTCGGTACAACTTGTAAAAACTGAAAAAGAACTTGAAAATAAACATAACATATTGGTTGGCATTAAGCTGCCTATTAGTAAATTTTTCCATTAGTGCACAAAATGTTTCGCTGCAAAATGCCGAACATTTATTGGGGGAAGAAAAATTTATGGAAGCAGCTACGGCTTTTGAAAAAGCTTATTTTTTCGGTCAATCTGAGGAAGATAGAGTTGATGCATTATTTAAACGAGCCTATTGCTTTAAACAACTGAACAAACATCATGAGGCTTATAAGAGCTTAGTGCGTGTACTGCCCTATAATCTAAATGATTCGCTAAAATGCGCGGCACAATATGAATTGGCATTAAATTTATATTTAGGTAAATTTTATAAGGATGCTGAAAAGTATTGCGCTAAAAACAGAAGCTTGCCTGTTAATACACCGGAATACAAACGCACAATATTACTTCACGCTTTAATTTTAAATGAATTAAACGATTACGCTTATGCTAAACAAAAAGTATTAGAATATCAGGATAATATTACTTTGGATAAATTTCAAATAGATAGTTTAAACTTATTTGTAAATTCTTACTACTCAAAAAAGAAATTACCAAAATTAAAATCACTTCGAAAGGCAAGAAGATTATCTAAAGTTCTTCCCGGTGCAGGTTTGTTTTATGCAGGTAAGCCCGGTAAGGCATTACTCAATATTACTTTACAATTAGGAGCCTTGGGTTACACCGGTGCCAACCTATTCTTCGAAAATTATGTAACCGCTGCAACGGCAGGTGTATTTATGCTGCGTTCATTTTATACCGGTGGAATAAATCAATTAAATGAAGTTGTGCCCAAAGTAAATTATAAGAGATCAAGGAAATTTAATGACGACTTTCGTAAAAATTATTTAACTAAATTGCAAAAGTATTATGCGTATTAAACTTTTATTTTTATTCATTTTTACGCTTAGTTTAACTAAGGGACAAGATGAACCTCTTTTTATTTTACAGGGTCATTCCGGCGGCATCAATTCCATAGCCTTATCACCCGATGGAAAAACTTTGGTGTCCGGTTCTAAAGATGAAACCATACGTTTTTGGGATTTAGAGAAGAAGGAGAGCATTAAATCAATTGTGATTGATCATTCGTCAGTTAAAAGAGTTTCTTTCAATAAAGACGCAAGCAAATTACTTATTTCAATATACGAGCGGTTTGCGGAAATTGATATTAAAAGTGGTAAAAAGAAATTATCGAAGAAAAAATCTCATACGGCTTTTGCCGAAACAAGTATTTATTCAGAAGCAGGCGATTTTATTTTAACTTCCAGTTGGAGAGATAATACGTTGAGCATTTGGAAAAGCAGCAATTTTAAAAAAGTGATTGATTTAAAGGAAATATATTGGGTGGATAACGCATTGTTTAATAAGAAAGGAAATATTGTTTATTCAGGTGGACATGATAATCAAATAAAAGCTTGGGATGTTACTACGGGAAATATGATTTACGCTTTGGCCGGACACGATGACTGGGTATATGATATTGCGCTTTCTTCTGATGAAAAATTTATTTATTCAGCCGGATTTGATAAACTAATTAAAGTATGGGATTTAAATTCACGAAAAAATATCGCTACGTTAAAAGGTCATTCAGAAGGCGTGGTTTGTATTGATATTTCACCGGACGGTAAATGGTTGGCAAGTGGCGGAACAGATAAGGAGATTATTATTTGGAATTTATCTGATAATTCGGAGGTAAAACGAATTAAAGCGCATGCCGATGCTGTAACGGATCTTAAATTTAGCAAGGATTCAAAAACATTGTATTCCGCTTCATTGGATAAAACAATTAAAGGCTGGAATTTATTAGAACTATAATTTATCAATTTTTACTCAAAAAAAAAGCCGTTCTTATGAACGGCTTTTTAAATTTATAAGTTTCAATATTAGTTATTTGAAGCTTTTAATTTTCCGGTTTTGATTGGAGTTCCTTCAACTACCCAACCAGCTCTAAAAAATTCATTTCTTTGGTAAACAACACCGTCAATTAAAGCATCATAACCCGGACCAGCATTTTCAATAGCTTTGTCAACAGCAGATTTTAATTGAGGAGCAGTACACATTTTCATTTCTTTTCCGGTTGTACGAGGACCTTTTCCATCATCCGGTAAACGTAAGGTTACGTTTTTAGAACTAATCATTGTAAAATCGATCAGACGTTGGTTACAGCTTGCAAGAGTCAAAGCTACAACGGCAACTGCAGGGATTAATAATTTTTTCATGTTTTTAAATTAATGTTATTGGTTAATAACTCAAAGAAAAAGATAAAGTTTAATATTTGCAAGTTTTTTTCCCAAAAATTACCCTAATATTTATTGCTTTGGCACCGCAGTAGCGCATTTTCTGCCTTGGAATCGGAAGCTTTTAATAGTTTCCATACAATTGTTTTTTCGGCATTATTTACTGTTAATCTAATGTTAAATGATTCGCGTTGACTTTCCAGCTTATGATCGTAATGTACTGTAAAATAAACCAATAAAATATCGGAATTAAACTCGTCAAAATGAGTTAATCCCCAATCAATTCCGCTTGAAAAATTATCGGTTGAGCCAATTGCACAGTGTTTGATTTTTTTGGCGCTTTTCTGAACTAATGTTTCAATTTTAGATTTTAGTTCAGCATCTATTTTGGGTGATTTAGGCTTTATTTCGGAATTATTTTCTTCGTTTTCACTTGATTTGGAGAAGAAGTCGGTTTTTCCGTTTCTGTACTTAATTTTTTCGATTTTATGTGTTGAAGTGGATAAAGTTCTGGTTGAACCGGGTACCGTAAAAACGATATAATCATCACTCACTTCCTCTACTTTACAAGCTACGGGAAGCGTTTTATGAAAAAAAATACTGTCGTTCTGTGAATAGTTTAGTGTAATCTTAAACAGTAGCAGTAATAAACATATTCTTTTTTTGCCGATCACTTAATGCGAAATCCTTTTGCGCAACCCGAAAATGTTAAACCGTGATCATTTTGATATACCCATTTTTTTGAACCATCCGTTCCAACTACTACTTTCCCTTTAATCCATTTTCCGGCTCCGTCGGTCCATTTTGGTTTCCAGCTGGTACGCATGGCAATTGAAATTTCTTTGGTTATGGCATCTCTAAAGGTTTGGTCCCAATATACCTCTGAAGTGGAATTGTCTATTTTACCATTTGCACAACTTCTTAATAATTGTTCGCCCACATCTTTGGCAATTCCTTCAATGGTGTTTTTCATACCCGGCTCTTCAGCTAGGGATGGGCCCTTTTTTACCGGTTTTTCCTCTCGGTCTTCATCTTCCATTTTATCTTCATCGTATGCTTCTTTTGAAGAAGCCTTTTTTTCACTGGAAGTAAATTTTTCTACATCCCCGTTTTCGTAATTGATGGATGAAAGATTTGATTTGGAAACACTATAAGTGGGGCCATCCGGATTATCGGCCTTTTTGTATTTAATGGTTTCTTCTCCCACTTCAGTTATTTTCCCCTTAATGATAGAGCCGTCGGACTTTACAATAATATCCTGTGCGTTTAGGTAAAAGTTAAAAACCAAGCAAAGTGTAAGTAGAAGTAATTTTTTCATGATAATTTGTTTTTTACAAAAATAATAGTTTTTTTAATTATTAAAAGTTTAAAATTTTAGCCTCCCATGCCGGAAACGGCTACTGCAATTACGGCAATAATTAGTATTACTGCTAATATAGCAAAGCCCGTTATTATTGCAGTGGTAAATGCCCCGCCAGTCACTGCATCAAACATTATAGCTAAATAAATAAATAAAAAAATTAATGAGATTATAGATGAAATAGCTCCAATTATTCCCCAAACACCCATACCGCCATTGGCGTATCCGTATTGATAGGGTGGGTGTTTTACTTTTTGATTGTTATAAAGGGAATGGAATTGATTATGGTGTTTAAGTTGGTACGCTTTTAAGGGTTCAGCTAATTTAGCTTTTGCTACCGCCAATAATTTTTGTTCTTTTTTTATTGGTTGGGGAATGGAATTTTTTTGACTTTCAGCCTCCTTATGCAGTACCATTACTTCGGCAGGTACACTTTCAATCAGCTCTTTCTTGTTTTTATTTTGTTTTTCAGGTTCTGATTTTTTTAGCGTGTTATTGGTACGACCTGAATGCGCAAAATAATAACCCTTATTATACTTTCTTTTTTGTAAACTGTATTTACCGGCACAGGATGCCAGAAATAATGATGCAATGCAAAAAACCAAAATATTCCTCATGCGTCTTTAATTTGATTGATTAAAGATACAATATATTATTTCTTCTTTATCTGCTCAATTTCAACTTTAAGACCTCTTAACATATTCATGATACTGTCTAAATTCAACTCATTATCATCGTATTGATTCATATTTAAGCAGCAGGTATATTCCCATAACTCTAATACATCTTCGGTTTTTACTTTATAGGGTTGGTATATTTTATTGTCGGAATGCAACTCCAAAGCCCCCTCTTTTTTGGAGTAACTCATAATTCGCTTATAGGATAAGCCGTCATCTTTAGTAACAACAACATAGGTGTTACCCGGTTTTAACTCCTCCATTTTTTCTAAATATTTACCAATTACATAAGAACCTTCTTTTATCGGCGGCATACTGTCTCCTTTTATTGGAAAGGCTCTGTGTTTGCCGGTAGGCAAAAAAGGTAATTTCATTTGAGGTAATTTTTCGATGTACTCAGGATCAGCATAACCTTTTAAATAACCGGCCGATGCTTTTAATGGAATTAATTCAACCATGTCATTCCCTTCATTATCCAGTAAAATCGGAAAGAGAATCCTGTTTTTACCGATTTTCATTAAACCATCTAAATTTGTTTTTCGCAAATCTCCCCTCACCAAAGCATCAATGGCAATGTGAAAAAACTCAGATAAACGTATCAGTAAATCAATGGGCGGCTCATTCCTCGCCTCTTCATACCCGCCAATACGTGAACGGGTAATACTTAATTCATCGGCTAATTGCTCTTGCGATAATCCTTTTAACTGACGAAGAAACCGAATGTTGTTGGCTATTTTACTCATTGCTATAAATTATAGCGCTAAATTACTATTATTTGTAGTTATTTGCAAGTGCCCTAAAATAATTTTTAAACAGCCTTGTAGCTAATAATGCGGTCATTTGTTATTTGTGCTGAATATCAACAAACTAAGCTCAAATAAATTTGTTAGTTAGGAACAATTTTAAATTAAATTTGTAAACCAAAGCAAATAAAAATGAAAAGAATAGGTGCTATAATTTGTGCATTGTTGAGTTTTAAGCTAAGCGCGCAAATAAATTATCAATGGGCTGGCAAAATAGGATCTACGATGTCTGAAAGTGCAACAGCAGTGGCAAGTGATCCATCGGGAAATGTGTATGTAGCCGGCCACTTTAACGGAACGGCTGATTTTGATCCGGGTCCGGGTACAACTACACTGTCAAGTTTAGGTGGACAAGATGCATTTATTGCAAAATATAATTCAAGTGGAGCATTTATTTGGGTAAAACATATTGGCGGAACAAATACAGATTGGATTTACGACATGTCTGCTGATGCAAATGGAGTTTATGTAGCCGGAAATTTTATTGGTACATGTAATTTTAATATCGGAGGCAGCCCAGCTAACTTGACTTCACTGGGTGGGGGTACAGACGGTGATGGTTTTTTTGCCAGTTATTCAACAGCAGGTACTTTGAATTGGGTGAATAGGTTAGGAAGTACCGCCAACGACCGTGCAATAAGTTTGGCGATAGACGCTAGCACAAATGTTTATGTAACGGGTTTCATAGGTGCAAATACAGATTTTGATCCAGGTCCAGGTGTACTTACTTTATCAGTAAGTGGAACATATAATGCATATTTTGCAAAATACACTTCAGCAGGCGCATTGGTGTTTGCCCGTCAGATTATAGGATCCTATTCGGAAGGTGATCAGATAAGTATTGATGCATCTAATAATATTTACATTACAGGATCGTTTTCTCAACTTAATGATTTTGATCCGGGCATAGGAACGTTTAACTTAACCACAAGTGGCGCACTTCAATTGGATATTTATTTAGCAAAATATAATTCTAGCGGAAACTTTGTTTATGCAAAACAAATTGGTGGAACTGGTGTTGATATTGGTTTTGGTCTGCAACCCGACGCTTCTGGTAATGTATATCTTGGGGGCGTGTTTTCCAATGTTTGTGATTTTGATCCGGGTATTGGTGTTACTACAATTACCAGCAATGGTCAGGGTGATTTGTTTGTAGCTAAATATGACGCTTCAGGAAATTACATTTGGGCCTACGGAACGGGTGGCACAACCAATGATTATTGTTATGGTTTGGCTATTGATGGTTCAAACAATGTTTATATAACCGGAAGATTTTTAGGAACAGGAATTGATTTTGACCCGGGTCCGGGAACAGCAACATTAACCGGAAGTGCAAATACATTTTATGTTGCCGGATATAATTCAGCAGGAGCAATCATTTTTGCAAATTCCTTTGGAAATATTGCGTCTGAAGGAAGATGCGCTTATATTTCAGGTTCTACTATTTATCTATCGGGCATGTTTGCCTCCATTGCTGATTTTGATTTTGGTGTTGGTACAGCAACATTAACAGCTACCGGAAGTAATGACGCTTTTTTTGCAAAATACAATTTATGCAACGGCTCTGCACCGGCACAGCCATCAGCAATTTCCGGTAACACTTCGGTTTGCGTAGGCTCTTCTCAAAACTATAGTGTGACTAACGATCCTCAGGCCGTGAGCTATTCTTGGTTTTTGCCCGGCGGCTGGATCGGCAGTAGTAGTACGAATACCATTGGTACAACTGCCGGATTAAGCGGAGTTATTTCTGTGGTGGCCAATGGTACTTGTGGTTCAAGTCCGGCACGAACAATTAATATTACGGTTAATCCATTACCAATTATATCAGCAAGTATTACAAGTCCTGTTTGTCAGGGAGCAAATTTAATTTTATCAAGTAGTGGAGGTAGTACATATACGTGGACAGGTCCGAATAATTTTTCGGTATCCGTAGCAAATTTTACTATAACTAACGCAATGCCCATTCACAGCGGAACATATATTTCAACTGTTACTAACTCATTGGGTTGTACAAATTCCGTTGCAGTTACTGCTACTGTTAATCCGACCCCTGCGATTAATGTTGGTAATAATTCTCCGGTTTGTGTTGGGAATAATCTGTTACTTACTTCTACAGGTGGAACTTCATTTGTTTGGAGTGGGCCTAATTCATACACTTCTGCTATACAAAATCCAACCATTAGCAATGCACAAATAATTAACAGTGGAAATTATACATTAACTATTAGCGGTGCGTTCGGTTGCACAAATTCTGCGGTAACAAATGCAACCATTTCACCACCACCTTCACCAACTATTGTGATTAATTCTCCAATTTGTTCAGGTCAAACTTTATCGTTAAGCGTATCGGGTGGTGCAACCTACACATGGACCGGACCTAATTCTTTCAACAGCACAGCTCAAAATACAGTCATTTCAAATGCTGGAAGTAATGCAAGTGGTAATTATACCGTGGTGGCTGCCGTAGGCTCTTGCACTAGTTTAGTGAACCAATCAGCAACGGTAAACATTACACCTACAGTATTAGCAAGTTCAAATGCAAATACTATTTGTGCAGGACAATCTGTAACCTTAACAGCATCCGGAGCAAACTCTTATTCATGGAATTCAGGGGGGTCTTCTGTAAATGAAATTGTGACTCCTACAATTTCAACAAGCTATACAGTATTGGGTACAGCAATTAATGGTTGTACAAATATTGCAATAGTTAATCAAAGTGTGGTAATATGCAGTGGATTAATAGGGATAAATTATTCCGAAGAAGTAAAAATATTTCCGAATCCGTTTAAGAATGTTCTACATTTGAACTTCAACAACCCTGCAAACACCTGTGAAATAAAAATCATTAATTTACTGGGTCAAGTGGTATTCAGCGCTGAGATAAATTCCGAATCAGCTTCTTTAAATTTGGATCAGTTGCCTCATGGAATGTTTTATTTGCAAATTGTAAGCGGAGAAAAGTTAATAGCTAATCGGATTATTATTCATCAATTGTAATTGATGCAAGTATGAATAAATTAGTAATTAAATTATGATAAATACAAGTCCTCATTACACCTTTTTGTTATTTTTACGCTTTTAGAGGAAATGAATAAAAACAAAAAATACATTCGTTGGCTTTGGATATTATTCATGGGGCCGGTTTTATTACTATTTCTTCTTTTATTTTTAATTTCTTCGGGTACCTTCGGTACTTTGCCTAAAGTGGATGAATTACTGAATCCCAAAAACAGCCTGGCCACCATCGTGTACAGTGGAGATATGAAAATTTTGGGAAAGTATTACAGCGAAAACAGAGTAAATGTAAATTTTAATCAACTCGATTCAGATTTGGTAAGTGCATTGGTGGCTACAGAAGATGCTCGTTTTTTTGAGCATAGCGGCGTGGATGTAAAAGCATTACTTCGTTCAGTTTCCGGAATTTTCACCGGCGGAAGCAAAGGAGGAGGAAGCACCATTACGCAACAGTTAGCTAAAATGATGTTCCCACGTGAAAAATTAAGTAAGCCCGAATTGGTTATTCGTAAAATGAAGGAATGGATTATCGCTTCCCGCTTGGAAAAGCTGTACACCAAGGAAGAAATTATGGCCCTTTATTTAAATAAGTTCGATTTTTTAAATCTGGCTGTTGGTGTAAAATCTGCTTCTCAAATTTATTTTAACCGGGGGCAGGATAGTTTAAAAATTGAGCAAGCCGCCATGTTGGTGGGTATGGCCAAAAATCCTTCCTTGTTTAATCCAATCCGTCATCCCGATACTACCATGCACCGTAGAAATGTTGTATTGCACCAAATGGTAAAGTACGGTTATCTTCAAAAGGAAAAATACGATAGTTTAAAAACACTTCCGCTGGGTTTAAATTTCCATCCCGAAGATCATAATGATGGACCGGCACCTTATATGCGCGAATATATACGCGATAATTTTCTAAAAGGTTGGTGCGAAAAACATATCAATCCCGAAACGAATGAACCTTACAATATTTACAAAGATGGTTTAAGAATTTATACCACAGTTGATTCGCGAATGCAAAAGTATGCCGAAGAAGCCGTGTATGAACACATGCAGGATCTGCAACGTATGTTTAATAAAGATTTAGCTACAAAAAGAAACTATCCTTTTGCCTGGAACGTGAGTAAAGATGAAATTAAAAAAATAATGGATGCTTCTATGAAAAGAAGTGACCGTTATCGCCTGGCAAAAAAATCAGGACTAAAACATGATGAAATAATAGCCACCTTTCACAAACCTGCACAAATGAAAGTGTATAGTTTAAGAGGAGATATTGATACTACCCTAACACCATTTGATAGTATTAAGTATTACAAAAGTTTTTTACAAACCGGATTTATGGCTCTGGAGCCGCAAACAGGTTATGTGAAAGCCTGGGTAGGAGGCATCAATCATAAACACTTTAAATATGATCACGTAAAAGTGAGTAAACGACAAGTTGGTTCAACGTTTAAGCCGTTTGTTTATGCGCTGGCTATACAGGAAGGATATTCTCCATGCCATCAAGTACCAAACGTGCGCACTTGTATTTCTTTACCGGAAGGAAAGGATTGGTGTCCGGAAAACTCCGATGGTCCTAACGATAAAAACAATGGTAAAATGCTTACGCTCAAAAAAGCATTAGCCAATTCAATAAACTATATTACCGCTTGGGTGATGAAACAATACGGGCCACAAGCTGTGGTGAAACTAGTGAAGCGATTAGGGGTTTCTTCTGAAATACCGGAAGTGCCTTCTATCTGTTTAGGAACTGCTGATATAAGTGTGTTTGAAATGGTGGCCGCCATGTCAACTTTTGCCAATAAAGGAACTTATATTCAACCAACATTCATTACCCGTATTGAAGATAAGAACGGAAAAGTGTTGGAAGAATTTATTCCAAATACCGATGAGGTTTTTAGCGAAGAGCGCGCTTATGCCATGATACAATTGATGCGTGGCGTGGTGGATGGTGGTACAGGTTCACGTTTGCGTTTTAGACATAATCTAAAAAATCAAATAGCCGGTAAAACAGGCACAACACAAAAAAATGCCGATGGTTGGTTTATTGGATTAACGCCTGAATTAGCGGCAGGTGCCTGGGTTGGTGGTGAAGACAGAAGTATACATTTTAATTCAATGGTAGAAGGACAAGGAGCAACCATGGCTTTACCTATTTGGGGTAAATTTTTTAATAAAGTGTATGCCGATGCCAAGCTGAAAGTGAGCAAAGGTGATTTTGAAAGACCAAAATTTTTAGATCCTAATTTGGAACTGGATTGTACCAAGTATGATGCAGCTGATAATTACGGATCATCTGATGTAAATGAATTTGATGAAAAGAGAATAGAATAATTTAAAGATGAAAGCCTATGCATTTTTAATGAAACGAAATTTTATTATAAAAACAGTAAGCTTTTTTTTGTTGATTTATAGCGTTCTGTGTTATTTTTCTGTTTTTGATTCTAATTCACATCATTGGTTAACCGTTTCTGATGCGCTAGGAATACAATTTCTTTATGATGATTTTATAATTGGGCAAGGTAATTTAAAAGATTGGTATTTTCCGGTTGCTCCTTCCGTTTTTCCCGATGTTTTTCTTTATTGTGTAACTCAATTATTTCATCAGAACTTCATGATTAGCATATTAATTTATGCCATTTTATTCATGATAATGCTTTCCATAACTAGTATGTATATTTTCGAAAAATCTGTTCCGGATTATTTAAAAGAATATAGTTGGCTAATACCTCTTTTATTTTCTCTCGTTTTTCTCGAATCTTATTATTTTACTCATGACATTATTTTGGCACAATTACTCACTTCTGCTTATTATCATTCGGGGCCGTTTTTAAATGCATTAATTATTTACGCAGTTTTTTTAAACGGATGGAACGATTGGATAAAAAGTATTTTTATTTTAGTTTTTTCATTTATCGCAACATTTTGTGATCTTTTATTTGTAGTGATGCTTAGTGCTCCTTTTGTTTTCTCACTATTCTTTACAATGAATAAATTGAATTGGAAAGCTTCTGTTCGCGCGGCATTAATGATAATTACCGGAAGCGTAGGAGGATTTTTATTTTATAAGTATATTAAAGATTCAGGCATCACCTATTTTTATGCGCCTGAAAAGATTTTCGCCTATGAAGACATATTAAGTTCTTGGACAGTATTCAGGGATCATATGCTTTTTTGGATTCAGTTGCCGGGTTTCAGGCAAATCCAAATGATTTTTACATTTATCAGTATTCCGATTATCGGAATATCAATATTGATGTTGCGTAAGAAAATTGCACCTAATGTGTATTTTTTACTAGTTTTTTCATTTTGTTTTTCATTAGCCGTTATCGGGGCTCCAATATTAAATGGAAGCTATATTAATGCTACCACGTTGCGATATTCAGCTTCTGTTTTTTATTTTTCTTTAATTCCATTGGCTTATATAATTGCTTATGTTTTAGAGCGTAAATTAAAAAGAGAGCACGTTCAAAAATTTATTATTCCAATTATAATAATTACTTTTTTGCTATTAATCACAATAAAATTTCAACCATCCGGATTAACAAAATATGCTAATTATTACCCCGAAAGAACACGGAAATTGGATAGCATAAGTGAAATATATAATTTAAAAAGAGGCATATCTACGCAAACACATTCAAAAGTGCTAACCTTGTTTTCAAAAAAGAAAATTGAAGTTCTTGCTGTCCAAAACGATGCTTGCATAGCTGAAATAGGCTCAAACATAAGTTGGTATTATAATGAGAAAAATTTTAATTTCATTGTCACTAATTTATTGAATCCCGATGTTGGAAATAAATTTGAAATACAAGATACAATTCGGTTTTGGGATGAAGAATTTAAGCAAGAGATTACCATTTTGAAGGTTAAAGATTTTTATTACCCAAATAAAACTTACAATCCGGTTAATAGATAAATTTTATTGAGTTAATTTGAATCCTTTCTCTCTGTAAAAAGGATAAATTCACTTATATTTGTATCACCAAAATTTATTTTATGATTAATAGAACTGTAAAAGATGTAGTGGAAGCTACACAAGGAATTAAAGACGGTATGACGATTATGCTTGGTGGGTTTGGTTTGTGTGGTATTCCCGAAAATTGCATTGCCCAATTAGTGAAAATGGGGGTAAAAAATTTAACCTGCATTAGTAATAATGCCGGGGTGGATGATTTTGGTTTAGGTTTGCTTTTACAAACTAAACAAATAAAAAAAATGATTTCAAGTTATGTGGGAGAAAATGATGAGTTTGAACGTCAAATGCTAAGTGGCGAATTGGAAGTTGAATTAATTCCGCAGGGGACTTTAGCTACACGTTGTTTGGCCGCCGGTTATGGCATGCCGGTAATTTATACTCCGGCCGGCGTTGGTACTGAAGTAGCTAATGGAAAGGAAACCCGAAAATTTAAATACAATGGCGAAGAAAAAGAATATTTAATGGAAAAAGCTTTCGAACCTGATTTTGCGATTGTGAAAGCCTGGAAGGGCGATACTGCCGGAAATTTAATTTTTAAAAGTACAGCCCGTAATTTTAATCCCATGATGGCTATGGCCGGTAAAATTACTATTGCTGAGGTTGAACATTTAGTGCCTGCCGGCGAGTTGGATCCTGATCATATTCATACACCCGGTATTTTTGTACATCGTATCTTTCAAGGAGAAAAATACGAGAAAAGAATTGAGCAAAGAACAACCAGAAAAAAATCATAAGCCGTATTAATCGTGCTGTTTAATTCACTCCACTTCTTAATTTTTCTGCCTGTACTGGTGGCAGCCTATTATCTCTTGCCGCATCGATTCAGATGGATGTTAATTTTTTTGGGTAGTTGCTACTTCTACATGGTGTTTGTGCCTAAATACATTCTCATTTTATTTTTTATTATTCTGGTTGATTATATCGCCGCACTAACCATAGAACAAGTAAACGGCCGTTTAAAATTATTTTATTTAATTGCCAGTTTGCTTACCAATATCGGTCTGCTCGCTTTTTTTAAATATTTTAATTTCATCAATGAGAATGTAATCGAATTGTTTTCTGTGTTCGGTAAGGATTTGCATAAATACAATTTAGATGTGATTTTACCGATCGGACTTTCATTTCACACTTTTCAATCCATGAGTTATACGATTGAAGTGTATAAGGGAAAACAAAAAGCGGAAAAACATTTGGGTTATTTTGCGAATTACGTTTTATTTTTTCCGCAAATGGTGGCAGGACCTATTGAACGTTATAGCGGTTTGGGCAATGAGTTGAGAAAAGAAGTTACACCTCTTTATGAAAATTTTTCAAATGGATTTCGGCTTATTTTATTTGGTTTCTTTATTAAAATGTGCGTGGCAGATAATATTGCACCTTATGTAAATGAAATTTATGCCGACCCTCAAAACTTTCATTCTTCTCAAATATTTTACGGTATTTTACTTTTTTCCATTCAAATTTATGCCGATTTCTTCGGCTATTCTACCATTGCACTAGGTAGCGCACGTTTATTGGGCGTTAATATCATGGATAATTTTAAAACGCCTTATTTATCTAAAAGTATTGGTGAGTTTTGGAGCAGGTGGCACATTTCATTAAGTTCCTGGTTTAGAGATTATTTATATATCCCGTTGGGAGGAAATAGAGTGAAGCTTCCGCGATGGATTTTCAATATTTTAATCGTGTTTATGGTTAGTGGCTTATGGCACGGAGCAAATTGGACCTTTGTTATATGGGGAGCCTTGCATGGAATTATGATTTTTTTAGAAAGAGGGTTTAATTACATAACTGGATTTAAAAGCAAAGCGGGTTGGGGAATAGTGAATATTTTATTGGCAGTTAAAACATTTTTAATCGTCTCTTTCATCTGGGTGTTTTTCAGAGCAGAATCTTTTGATAAAGCTTTTTTGGTTTTAAATTCTTTGTTTTCCAATATTCATATGCCGGGTGTAGAAATGCCGGTCATTTATTCAGTCGTACCGGCAATAGCCATGTTGATTTTTGAATTGTTTTTATACAAAAGCCGATTTGATGTTAAAATATCCAATTACAAAATTCCGGCTCGCTGGACCTTTTATTCAGTATTAATTTTTTGTGTAATGGCACTATCCGGTATACATAAATACACATTTATATATTTTCAGTTTTAATGATAAAGAAAGTATTGATACGTATAATGTTTATTCTTGTTTTGATTACAGGTGTAAATTATATATATATCTATACGTTTTATCCCATGAACTTGCGTGACTTATGTGAACATGTATTAATCATGAAACAAAAGTCCGACTCAACCGATGTGCTTTATTTTTCTGAGTCGTCTAACTTTAATGCCCGCGAAGATGATTCAACCTATCTCAGTATATCCGAACTCAGTAATTTATTTTATCCTTCAATTAAAATTCATGCGGTTAATCAACCTGCTTCTCATGCTGGAATTTATCGCTATTGGTTAAATCAAATTGATTTAAAAAATAATAAACCAAAAGCAATTGTAGTGGCCTTAAACATGCGATCTTTTGATGCGGCTTGGATATATTCTCCGGCGGAAAGTTCTTTGCAAGAATCAATCGCACTTCTACAACCCTATCCTCCTATAATCAATCGTTTTTTACTCTCACTTCAAGCGTTTAATGATATAACAGAAACCGAAAGAGAATTTAAAATGAAAGGATTATGGAAAAAAGAGAAGTTAACATTGAAAAATGGCGACTTAAAATATAAAAATACCTGGGACTGGGATAAAGCAATGGGGGAGGGTTCGTATTTAAAGGAAGATGGCTCTTGGGATTTTGATAAGATCAGATTGGCTTGTCATTATGTGAAAGCTTATGCCTTTAATATTAAAGAAACTAATCCGCGGATTAAAGACTTTGATTTTATTGTGAAATGGAGTGAAAAAAATGGTATCCCGCTTTATTTCAACTTGCTTGCCGAAAATATTGAATATGCCGATAGCCTGGTAGGTAAAGATTTAGTATTTTTAATGAAGGAAAATAGAGATTTTTTAATGAATCGATACAACACGGGTAATTGTAAAGTAATTGATAATTTAGAAAAAATAAATGGTTTAGAGTTTTCTGATCAAACCTGGACAACAGAACATTATGGTTATAAAGGAAGAATGATTATTGCTAGAAATTTAGCGGAAACTTTAAGGAATCAATTTAAAAACGAATATATAAAAGCGTACTGATATGTTAGATAAAAATGGAATCGCAAAAAGAATTGCAAAGGAAGTAAAAGATGGCATGTATGTTAATCTTGGAATTGGTATCCCAACACTTGTCGCTAATTATATTCCGGAAGGATATAACGTAGTGTTACAATCTGAAAATGGAATTTTAGGCATGGGCCCCTTTCCTTTCGAGGGTGAGGAAGATGCCGATTTGATAAATGCAGGTAAACAAACAATTACTTTGTTAAAAGGCTCAAGTATTTTCGATAGCGCCATGAGTTTTGGTATGATTCGTTCCCAAAAAGTAGATCTGACAATATTGGGTGCTATGGAAGTGAGTGAAAATGGAGATATAGCCAATTGGAAGATTCCCGGAAAAATGGTGAAGGGAATGGGGGGCGCCATGGATTTAGTGGCTAGTGCAAAAAATATTATTGTAGCAATGCAGCAAGTTAACAAAGCCGGCCAATCAAAATTTCTGCCTAAATGTGATTTGCCTCTTACCGGAGTTAATTGTGTAAAAAAGGTAGTAACCGAGTTGGGTGTATATGATATTGTACCTGAAGGAGGGTTTAAGTTACTTGAGTTAGCTCCTGGTGTTACAATTGAACAGGTAAAAAAAGCTACAAGCGGAAAATTGATTATTGAAGGTGATATAAAAGAAATGCAGCTTTAATGTTGAACGGTTGCAGATTAATACTTTTAACCGGCATTTTTATTTTTCTCTCAGCTTGTAAAGAGGATTACAAAACTATTCAAAAATTTACCGTTACTCCGGCAAATAGAGAACCCAAGGGGGATACTATTATGCACGACAATCAAGGGAATTTTGATTTTTCCAGAATCGTAAAAAAAAATGAAGCCGGTTTAACGGCGCTAATTAATATTTCTGAAGAAAACAGAAATAAAAAAATTTGGGTGATTTTTAGTGGAAGGTTAAGAACGAACTATGCACACTCCAATGCAACCATTTCAATTGCAGCAATTGGTTTAAATCAAACCATTGTAGTTTGGAATGCCTCATTCCTTAAATATTTTGTTACAGAAATTAATCAATGGTGTCCGTTTAAAGATTCAATACTGTTACCGCGTGAAAAATTAGAACAAAAGTATTCCATGATTAACACGATGGCTTTTTTAGGAAATTCAGAAAATGAAAATTTTGATGTAGATACGCTTAAAGTAGAATATAGAGTAGAGGTAACGGATTGAATTGGTTAGTTAAATATAAATCATTTGAGGCCGGCATTAGATCTGTCGAATCTTTGCTTTTCAATAATACCAAACGAAAATATATTATAGGCACATTAATATTTGTAATGGCCATGCATTTTTTTTGTAGTTATTTAGGTATTTACAATTTTATAAATAATAGACCATCATCAATTCATATATCCGCGCAAACTTCACGTGCAAGTATAGCATTAAATTATTACGAAAATGATTTGAATTTTTTTACACCACAATATCAGCGAACGATGGAAGGGAAAGGATATACCGGAATGGAGTTTCCCATTGTATATTACCTAGGCGCGGTTTTTTACAAAATATTTGGGTTTAATGAAATGTATATCCGTGCCATCAGTTTAACATTTACTTTTCTTGGTTTATTATTTTTCTATCTTTTTTCCTTAAAGTATTCTAAAAGTTTTCTATTGTCACTCGGCATCCTTTTTGCTGTAATTTGTTCACCTGTTTTTATTTTTTACACGCCTAATTTTATGCCAGACCCACCTAGTATAGCTTTTATTCTAGCCTCTTGGTATTTTTTATTTCGTTATGCAAAAACTAATAAAATTTCAAATTTAAACTGGTTTACTTTTTTTGTAACCCTGGGTGTTTTACTCAAGGTATCCGGCGCAATTTGTTATGGTGTTCTGGCATTGCTGCTGGTAGCCGATCATTATAAATTTTTCAAGAAAGAAAATTCAGAATATTTTTTCCTGAATAAAAAGAAAATTATTGTTCGGATGTTTTTGTCCGTTTTAATCGTAACCGGATGGTATAAATATTCTACCTGGTTTCCTAAAACTCATGGTGGTTCCACCTTTTTACTTTCTACCAATATGTATGAAAGTTGGGATGGATTATTGGAAGTATTGAGCTGGATGAAAAAATTATGGATGGAACATTATTATGCTTACGAAGGTTATGTGTTAATTTTAGCTGTAACACTTACCATTCTGTTAGCCATAAAATTGGCTAACCGCATCTTACTCTTTATAACACTATTCTACATAATGGGTTCTGCATGTTATTTCTTTTTATTTTTGAATCAGTTTATGCATCATGATTATTATGTCATTACCATGATGCCGGTGCTATTTTTTATGTTTCTGCTATTTGTGGATGTAGTGATAAAGCTAAGCGAAAAATATTTTTATCCCTTAAAATATATAGTAATGATGATTTTGTTTTTCAATCTGAAAGAAAGTTTTGCGTATGCTCGTACTAATTATGCCAACAGAAACAGCAACGCCATTTATTATTGGTCAGGTGATTTTAGAGCTTATGAAGACCTTGAGCCCAAATTACGAAAAATGGGCATCACCCGCGAACAACGTGTTATCAGTGGCTATGATTATACCGATTGCGCCAGTTTATATTTAATGAATCAATTGGGCTCCACTTTTGAAGAAAAAACACCTAAATATATTCTAGATAGTTTAATGATACACCCCAATGCCCAATTTTTGATACTTAATGATTCGGCTTCATTCAGAACTAATTTTGGTTACCATATGCCGGATAAAATTGTTGGATACCATAGGGGACTTATCATTTATAAATTAAAACCCTGATGCTTATAATTCAAACGGATTTCAAAAGTAATCAAAGCTATTTTTAATTATATTTGAAAAAGCCTAGGCATTGAAATTCACTTTAAATACATCTGCATTAAGCAAGCCCTCATCCTTATTTGTTATTTTTTGTTTTTGCTTTTGCACGTTTACTATGGATTTATGGCGAGCCTGGCATTTTGATCAAACAAATTTTGTTTGGGACGTGGCCAATTATTACAGTTATCTTCCGGCAAAGTTTTGCAATAATAATTCCTTCGATTTTAAAAATGGTACCGAAATGTATTTACCTAACGGACCCAACGGACAAAAAATGCCTAAGGTAACATACGGAATGTCTATTTTATACGCGCCTTTTTTTGCATTAGGATATAAAATTGCCTATAATGAAAAAGAAGCACTTGATGGCTTTAGTCAACCTTTTCGAATTTGTATTCACTGGGGAAGTATTTTGTATGGCCTTATAGGTTTAATATTTCTGCGTAATTTTTTGGTCAAATTTTTTAGCGAAATAGTTACGGTTTTCACTTTGGCGGTGTGTTTTTTTGGAACCACTTTGTTTTATTACACCATGGGCAATAGTGAAATGTCGCATACCTATTTGTTTTTTCTCATCAGTGGCTTTTTGTTGCTTTGTTATAATTGGCATGAAAAAGTAACCTGGCTTAGAACAACTTTTATAGGTATTTTGTTGGGTATTATCAGTTTAATTCGCCCTACGGAAATTTTAGTGGGTGCTATTTTTATTTTTTGGGGTGTAAATAATTTTCAATCACTTAAAAATAACATGCAAAAGTTTTGGCAAAATAAATTTCACTTGGTGTTAATTGGATTGATTATTTTGTTGATTTGGATTCCCCAATTTTTATTTTGGAAAAATATTAGTGGTAATTACTTTTTCTTTTCTTATGGAGATGAAAAGTTTTTCTGGACAGATCCACAAATCATTAATATTTTGTTTTCTTATCGCAAAGGATGGTTAACGTATAGCCCTTTAATTTGGCTGGTATTTATTGGTTTTTTCTTTATGAAAGATGAAGTTAAAAAACTGCGACCTGTAATTTTAATTCTATTAATCCTAAATATATACATGCTTAGTTGTTGGTGGGACTGGTTTTTTGGAGGGGGGTTTGGTGCCAGAGGGTTTACACAACATATAGCCTATCTTTCATTACCACTGGCTTCTTTTTTTAATTTCATTTTTCATAGTGAAAAAATTAAGGGTTTATTAAATTATCTTAGATTATTGGTAATTGCTATTGTATTCTCAGGCATTTCTCTTTCAATCGGACAAACTTATCAATACGTGAAGTTATACATACACTTTAACGCTATGTCTAAAGAATCATACTGGTATATTTGGGGTCGTTATTATTTAAATGAAGATGAAATTGGGAAATGGTGGGGTTTAATTAAATCTCCGGATTATGAAAAGCTAAAAAGCGGTGAAGACAGAGATCAATAAGAATATTTTGATAATTATTCCTTGCTATAATGAAGAGGGTAATGTCCGCACATTATATCAAAAAATTAAGGAAATTGAGATTCCGCATTGTAGGATTACACCCTTGTTTATTAATGATTATTCTAGTGACAACACCTTAAAAGTTTTGGATGAAATGGACGTAAATTATTTGGATAACCCAATTAATTTGAGAATAGGTGGAACAGTGCAAACCGGATTTTTATATGCTTGGGAATATGGTTATGATATAGCAGTACAAATGGATGGAGATGGTCAACATCCACCTAAGGAATTATCAAAATTAATCAGGCCTTTATTAAATGATGAAGCTGATGTGGTTATTGGCTCTCGGTTTATTCAAAAAGAGGGATTTCAATCATCAGTTATGCGCCGATTCGGAATTAAATTCTTTACCACGTTAAATAAAATGCTTGTTGGAATCACCATTCATGATTCTACATCCGGTTATAGGGCATACAATAAAAAGGCCATTCAGTTATTAACCGAATATTACCCCGATGAATATCCGGAGCCGGAAGCCATTATTTATCTCTCGCATAAAAAAATGAAATTGTTGGAAATTCCGGTTATTATGGATGAAAGGGTAGAAGGGGTATCTTCAATAGGTAGCTTTAACAGCTTATATTACATGATTAAAGTTTCACTTAATTCTCTATTTTTACATTTAAAATTAAAATTGAATGGATAAGATTCAAATCGTGGCTATTGCAGCCGTTGTACTTTTTATAACACTGATAGTCCGTTTTATCATAAAGGGAAAATTAAGAACAGAATATTCTATAGTTTGGATATTAATGGGCTTAACCTTATTGGTTTTTGCGTTATGGAGAGAGAGTTTAGATTTATTAGCCGGTTTTTTCGGCGTGTATTACGCGCCTTCACTTGTATTTATGTTTTTCTTTTTCATGATTTTTGTATTTCTCATTCATCTTTCTGTGGTTAATTCTAAACAACACGAGCAAATTAAAAAACTGGCACAGGAAATGGCTATTCTTAAAGATAAAGTGGAAAACAAAAGTGCATGAATTCTTTTTGGTTAAAATGCAGGTCTTTTGTTAATAGCAAGTATTTTGCCTTATTAATAATTCTAATAATAGCTATACCGGTTTGCATTGTTGCAAAAAAGAATGTGATTTGGTTAGGTGACGCAGATAATTACTGGCATTATTATTTTTCAAAATACGCTTTTCAATTCCCAAAGTTTTTTTTACACCATTGGGGAAAACCCTTTTTTATTTTGTTAACAGCACCGGTTTCTCACTTTGGTTTTTATGCGCTTAATCTTTTTAATATTCTTTGTGGATTATCGAGCGCTTATCTTTTATTCAAATGGTCCAAGCTTTTAAATTATCGATTCGCTTTTTTTGCTATTATTTTACTAATGGCAGCGCCCATTTATTTATCAGCTGTACAAAGTGCATTAACAGAGCCTTTATTTAGTTTTATTCTGTTAGCTTCTTCCTTCTTATTCTTTAAAGAGAAATATTTTTGGGGAGCTTTACTCGCGTCTACTTTAATGTATACCCGCACGGAAGGATTACTGATTATGCCTATTTATGCATTTTATCTATTAATCCGCAAAGAATGGAAATATATTCCCCTGTTGGCAACCACGTTTATTATTTATTCTTTTATTGGTTTGTTAGCCGGACGTGGTTTTCTTTGGTATTTTACGGAGAATCCTTACAATCCGGTGAGTCCCTACGGACACGGTACTTGGAACCACTTTATTATCAGGTATGATTACAGTTTTGGATTGCCATTATTGCTTCTGTTTTTTATCGGTTTATTTATTATTATCGGAAAAATGGTTTTAAATAAAGATTATATTTTTTGGAAAGCGAAAAGCAATGAATTTAAAATATTCTGCTTAGCCTTTGTTCCGTCTCTTACTTTTTTTGCATTTCATGCCTATGCCTGGTATGCGGGAAAATATGCTTCGGCAGGATTAGAAAGAGTGATGGCCTCCATAGTGCCCTTAGTTGTTATTGTTGCCATGGGTGGTGTAAATATTTTGGCATCCATTAGATTTAATTTAATTCGTATTCCATTATTTATGGTTTATTTTTATTTTTTACAGGACGCTACTTTTTTGCACTTCAGTTATCCGACAACGGCTTATGGTGCCGAGAAAGTAGAAATGGAAGCAGCGCAATGGTTTACCAAAATCAGAGAACCCGGTTCTAAAATTTATTATGCGCACCCTGCCTTTGTATTTTACGCGGATTATAATCCCTTTGATGAAGACAATAAGGAATGTTTTGGATTTCCAAATAGTAATTGCATTCCTTATGAGGGTAATCAGAAATTTTATTACATCTGGGATTCGTGGTTTTGTGAATCTTCCTGCGGAAATAAATTATCAGATATAGAAAACTGCCCCAATTTAAAAAAGATGCGGGAATTTAAAGATGGAGATTTATTTCATCTTGTTTTTTTTGAATCGAAGTGATTAACTAAATAAACCGTATTTCACAATACAATAAATAGCTCTGAAGCCATCTTTCCATCCAATTTTTTTTCCCTCTTCATATGTTCTACCGTAATAAGAGATGCCTACTTCATACACCCGAACATTTTTTATTCGAGCCATTTTGGCGGTTACTTCAGGTTCAAATCCAAATCTTTTTTCTTTCAGTTTAATTCCCTTTAAAATATCGGCACGAAATACCTTGTAACAGGTTTCCATGTCGGTTAAGTTTAAATTATTAAACATATTGCTTAAAAAGGTCAAAAATTTATTGCCTAAACTGTGCCAGAAAAATAAAATCCGGTGCGGCTTTCCTCCAATAAATCGAGAACCGTAAACTACATCGGCAAAATTATTTAATATGGGATTTAATAAGATTTGGTATTCATTGGGATCATATTCTAAATCTGCATCTTGTACAAGTATATAATCGCCCTTTGCTAATTCAATGGCTTTATGTATGGCCGCTCCTTTTCCTGAATTAACAGGTTGATTAAACAACTGAAAACTAATTTCTTTTTTATCCGCAAAGTATTTTTCAACAGTTTCTTTTGTTCCGTCTGTTGAACAATCATTTACTATAACAATTTCTTTTTTTAATTGCCCGGGTAATTCAGCCGCTAATATTTTATCAAGGATAAGATGTATTGTCTTCGCCTCATTGTATGCTGGAATTAGAATGGAAAGTGTTCCGGGCATAATGATCAGGATTTCACTAAAGCACTGGCAAGTATACTTTCAAATAAGAATTTTCCATCTTCATTTCCCAATTCTTGATCTGCTGCACGTTCCGGATGTGGCATCATTCCGAAAACATTTTTTCCCTCGTTACATACTCCGGCAATATTTTCTAAAGCGCCATTCGGGTTTCCGATTTCATTCACATTTCCGCTTTCATCACAATATCTAAATAACACCTGACCGTCGGCGTTTAACTTTTTTAAAGTTGCTTCATCGGCATAGTATTTTCCTTCACCATGAGCAATCGGAATTTTTAATGCTTTTCCTGCGGGAACTTTGGCGGTTAAAACTGTTGAATTATTTTCGGCTTTAATAAAAATGTTTTTACAGATAAATTTACGGCTGTTATTATGCAATAAGGCACCGGGTAATAAACCGGCTTCGCATAAAATTTGAAAACCATTACAAACACCAAATAAAAATCCGCCATTATTGGCGTGCTCAATTACTTTTTCCATAATTGGCGAAAAACGAGCAATAGCACCGCTGCGTAAATAATCACCATAAGAAAACCCGCCGGGTAAAATAATATGGGTACAACCTTCCAGGTCGGTATTTTTATGCCAGAGTTTTACGGTTTCTTGTCCCATGATGTTTTTTAAAACATACACCATGTCCTCATCACAATTAGAACCGGGAAATACAACAACACCAAATTTCATTTGAATAGAATTAGACTATAAAATTAGAAAATTTATAGCATTTAAGTGAATACTTTTTGAACAGCTTATAAAACCCTGAAACTAACTAATTACAGGAGGCGGTTCCATAACATGTCCGCATTTTTTACAGGTTCTCAAGTTTTCATTTTCGTAGAACAGTTTGAATTCTGTTTGAAATTGCGTGGTTATATCGGTTAATTGAAAATAGGCCTCATGTAATTTATGATTGCACTTTTCACAGAACCACAGTAAACCATCTTTTTCACTTGCGCTTCTTTTTCTTTCCATCACCAAGCCAATGGTATTGGGTCCTCGTTTAGGGTTATGTGGAATTTTAGGAGGTAACAAAAAAATATCCCCTTCTTTAATGGGTACATCTATGGCTTTTCCGTTTTCCTGTATTTGAACAGTAACATCACCCTCTAACTGATAGAAAAATTCTTCGCTCTCGTTGTAATGATAATCTTTACGGGAGTTGGGCCCGCCAACCACCATAACAATAAATTCAGCATCCTTATAAACTACTTTATTGTTTACCGGAGGTTTAAGGAGATGACGATTTTCATCTATCCATTTTTTAAAATTAAAGGGACGTGTTACCATACTTTAAAGTTAAGCCTTTAAAGGGAAAAGCACAAGAAATTATTTTTGAATGAGGATTTTCTTGCGTATGATTTGGGTATCTATTTTTAGTTCAAGAATATAAAGTCCGTTTTCTAAATTGCCCGCTTTTATTTTTGTAGTTTTATAGGAAGCAACTGTGTTTGTTAAAGCTCCGGCTTCTAGAGCCTCAGCCTCCATAGATTCTCCATCTACATTGTAAATTTTCACGCTCAAATTTTCGTTAGACTTATTCTCTATAAAAAAATCTGAGTTAGTTGGATTCGGATAAATTAAAACTTGTTCTTCTAATCCGATAGCTGTCGGATTTATTTCTTTTATAGCCGTGGCTTCGTTCATTAAAATTGAATCGCATTTATAACATTGGGTATCGGTAAAGGTCATGCATAATTTTACCCAGCCGTAACATAAATTATTTAATGTGGTACCGTTTAAGGAACCTGAGCTTGCAGACAAAGTATATCCATTAGGAATTTGCGTAGTAACAATTAATGAACCATCGCAATTGAGGGATGAAGTAGGAGCGCTACCTTGCAAACCGAATTGAGGGCGGGTGTCTTTTACGTTTATGGTATCAGAACCTGAGCAACCGTTGTAGTAGTCAGTTAATGTTAAACTATAGATACCCGGAACATTACAAGTATAAGAAGAAGGACCACAAGTGTAAGTTTGAGGAGGAGGGCCGGACCAACATGGATTATTCAAAAATGGCCAAGGCAGTCCAATACTTATAGATGTACCAGTAGTTAAAACCGGAAAAGAATTATTGCAGATAGTGGTAGGAGTAGCGATAGAAATGGCGATGTTAACGGTAGGAGGTTTAAAATTCTGATAGATCTGAATAACAGAAGTTGTTGAGCAGGAAAGTAAAGTGTTTGTTGCAACAAGGGTATATTGAGCGTATATCAAAGTTGATGTTGAAGTTGGAGGTCCGGTTTGTGAACCTATGATTATGGTTGGTGAATTAATCAGAGACGGAGTGGAAGGAACAATCCAACTTAATTCGGTGTTATTTGTAGTTGAAGTCCCACTTGCCAATAAGGTAGGATTGTTGCACGTTAAAGTGCGTGAAAGATTATGCGTAAAAAAATCCACGTGGGGCGGACATTGTCCAACAAAAAACTTCGCCAAAAGAACAAATAATAGAGTAACACAATTTTTCACATTTACTCATTAGCAAGTTTGATGCCAGAGATTGTTAAATCAAATTCTTTCCTAATAAATATTCCGCTATCTGTACTGCATTGGTGGCAGCACCTTTGCGTAAATTATCAGCCACCACCCAAAGGTTAAGTGTTTTATCCTGCGATTCATCCCTTCGGATTCTCCCTACAAAAACTTCATCGCGGTTATGCGCATTCATGGGCATGGGATAAATTTGATTTTGTATATCATCTTCTACAATTACTCCCGCTGTATTTTTTAATAGAGCAGTAACTTCTTTCAAGTCAAATTCATTTTCAAATTCAATATTTATACTTTCACTATGTCCGCCCATTACCGGAATTCTAACCGTAGTGGCTGTAACTTTAATGGAGTTATCTCCCATAATTTTATTGGTTTCCTTTACCATTTTCATTTCTTCCTTGGTGTAACCATTATCCATAAATACATCAATTTGCGGAATAACATTTAAATCAATTTTGTATTTATAGGCCATTTCATCACTACTGCCGTTTTTTCTTTCATTCATTAATTGATTTACCGCTTTTACGCCCGTGCCGGTTACGCTTTGATAAGTTGAAACCACTACGCGTTTAATTTTATATTTGGCATGTAAGGGTTGTAATACTACCACCATTTGTATAGTGGAACAATTGGGATTGGCAATAATTTTATCGTTTGCCGTTAACACATGTGCATTTACTTCAGGCACTACTAATTTTTTAGTTTCATCCATGCGCCAGGCGGAAGAGTTATCTATTACCGTAATACCGGCTGCTGCAAATTTAGGAGCCCACTCTAATGATGTGCTTCCCCCGGCTGAGAATAAAGCCACATTTGGTTTTGCATCGATGGCTTGCTGCATACTGTGTACTTTGTATTTTTTTCCCTTGAATTCAATTTCTTTTCCAACTGATCTTTCAGAGGCAACCGGTATTAATTCGCTTACCATAAAATTTCTTTCATTTAATACTTCCAACATTTTTGTGCCTACCAATCCGGTAGCGCCAACCACGGCAACTTTCATAATTTTTTAATTTTAGAAAAACAAAATTACAAATTCATTTTATTCCGGCTCAGCTTTTTACAAACACTCTCATTTAATTCAATACATTTGCGGCCATGCGGGGCAAAACACTTTCGTGGTTTCTTTTAATATTACTTTCAATAATTTGGGGAAGTTCATTTATTTTGATGAAAAAGGGCATGATGGCTTTTGGCAGTGATGAAGTGGCCGCCTTACGAATAGGAATAGCTTTTGTTTTTTTATCGCCCTTAATAATAAAACACCATAAAATCGATTTTAAAAAGTATTTACCCGGTATTTTATTAATGGGGTTTTTTGGTAATTTTTTCCCCGCTTTTTTATTCACCAAAGCCGAAACGGAAATAAGCAGCAGTTTAGCCGGAATGCTGAATGCCTTAACACCTATGTTTACTATTGTGGTTGGTGTTTTGTGGTTAAAAGTTAAGCCCACAAAAATTCAAGGCGTTGGAATAATTAGCGGATTAATTGCAGCGATTTTGTTATTGTATTTTGATGGAAATAACTCACAGTCTAAAAATGCACTTTTTGGTTTGTTGGTGGTAGGCGCTACCTTATCTTACGCCATTTCGGTAAACGGAATCCGATATTATTTACACGATTTAAATCCGGTTAAAGCTACCGTTTGGGCCTTCACCTTTACCGGACCTTTAAGTTTAATTTATTTATTCACTTTTACTGATTTTACTATACATGTAACGGAAAACACGAATGCGCAAAGTTCTTTACTTTATATTGGAATATTAGCCATTATTGGTACGGCCCTTTCTGTTATTGCCTTTAATGTGCTCATCCGCGAGGCCGGCGCTGTTTTTGCCAGTACCTGTACGTATTTAATCCCAATTGTTGCAATTATTTGGGGATTAGTGGATTACGAAGCAATACATCCGGTGCAAGTTTTTGCTATTTTGGTAATTATTTTAAGTGTTTATTACATAAACCGTTCTAAATAAATTTGTTCAATTTCACTAAATTACCTATATTTGCCTCCCTTTTTAAAGGGAAAATTATAAACCATTTAAATTAACCAACATGTACGCAATCGTAGAAATAGCCGGGCAACAATTTAAAGTGGAACGTGGACACAAAGTTTACGTTCACCGCCTTGAGGCTAATGAGGGTACCAAAGTTGAGTTTGACCGTGTATTATTAATTGATAACGCAGGTAAAATATCAGTTGGAAACCCAACTGTTGAGGGAGCAAAAGTTGCCGCAACAGTAATCAGTCATCTTAAAGGAGATAAGGTGATTGTATTTAAGAAAAAGAGACGTAAAACAACTCAAAAGTGGAACAACCACCGTCAGGCTTTAACTCAGATTTTAATTCAAGGCGTTCTTCCAAAAGGAGAAACTTTGAAAGAAGAGTTAAAAGCAGAAAGAAAAGTTTGGGAAGTGAAAAGAGTAGGGGCAGATGCAACCACAGATGTTGAAGCGCCAGTAAAAAAGGCACCTGCGAAAAAAGTAGCCGCTAAAAAAGCGCCGGCTAAAAAGGCAGCCGCTAAAAAAACGGCAAAGAAAAAAGAAGATTAATAACCAATTTCAGAACAGTTGATCTTAATCAATTATTCAAGAAATAAAAAATAAAATAGCATGGCACACAAAAAAGGCGAAGGTAAAGTAAAGAACGGTCGCGAATCACATAGTAAACGTTTAGGCGTAAAAATTTATGGTGGACAGGCATGTATTGCGGGTAACATCATCGTGCGTCAACGCGGAACAAAACATAATCCGGGCGAGAATGTAGGAATCGGAAAAGATCACACTTTGTATGCATTAACTGCAGGTACCGTGGTTTTTAAGAAGAAGAAAGACGATCGTTCGTACGTTTCAGTTATTCCACAGGCTTAAATTTATTCATTTAAATAAGTAAAAGCCTATCGTATTCGGTAGGCTTTTTTATTTTTAAAAATTCAATATGTTACAATTAAATTACATTCGCGAAAAAAAAGAAGAGGTAATACAACGTTTATTAATAAAAAACTTTTCTGCTGCTGAAGAAGTGATGAATAAAATCATTGAATTGGATGCGGCCAGAAGAAATATTCAAAAACAAAGCGATGATTTGAAAGCGGAAGCTAATTTAATTGCCAAGCAAATAGGAGAGCTGATGAAGTCCGGAAAAAAAGAAGAAGCGGAAGGGGTTAAATTAAAAACGGCTGAAATAAAAGGGAAAGAAAAATTACTGGATGATGAACTCAAAAAATTAGAAAGCGATATTAATTCAATTTTGCTTAGCGTCCCAAACACAGCGAATATAAGCGTACCCAAAGGTAAAACGGCACAAGATAATGAGATTGTCAATGAACAGGGTGTGAAACCAAATTTAGGTCCCCAAGCAAAACCTCATTGGGATTTAACCACCAAATACGATTTAATAGATTTTGAATTGGGTGTAAAAATTACGGGAGCAGGATTTCCGGTTTACAAAGGAAAAGGTGCACGTTTGCAAAGAGCACTTATCAATTATTTTTTAGAAAAAGCTACTGCAGCAGGATATTTAGAAATTCAACCTCCAATTGTAGTAAATGAAGAAAGTGGATATGGAACCGGACAATTACCGGATAAAGAAGGGCAAATGTATCATGCTACAATTGATAATTTATATTTGATTCCAACCGCTGAGGTTCCGGTTACTAATATTTACAGAGATGTTATTTTAAAAGAAAGCGAATTACCGATAAAAAACACAGCTTATACGCCTTGTTTTAGAAGAGAAGCAGGTAGTTATGGAAAAGATGTAAGAGGCTTAAATCGTTTGCATCAGTTTGATAAAGTAGAAATTGTTCAAATTGCGCATCCCGATAAAAGTTACGAAATACTGGAGCAAATGCGGGAATATGTATCCGGATTATTGGTTGAATTAGAATTACCGTTTAGGACATTAAAATTATGTGGAGGGGATATGAGTTTTGCAAGTGCATTAACTTACGATTTAGAAGTATGGAGTGCCGCACAACAACGTTGGTTGGAAGTAAGTAGCGTAAGTAATTTCGAATCATTTCAAACCAACCGATTAAAGTGCAGATTTAAAGATGCAAACGGTAAAACGCAATTGGCTCATAGTTTAAATGGTAGTGCGTTAGCCTTACCCCGAATTGTGGCTGCGCTGTTAGAAAATAATCAAACTGAAAGCGGAATAAAAATCCCTAAGGTATTAATTCCTTATTGCGGATTTGATATGATTTCCTAATGAAGAAATATTTTATTCTCATATTAATTTGTTTCGTTAGTTTTTTTACCTCATGTTTAGGTTCAGGTGAAGAAGAAAGTCAATTGCACACGCTGGATAGTTTGAGTGGTGCATTGCAAACTAAAGTTCAGGAACTTAAAATGATAGATTCTGTTTCTCGTCGGGCTGCTATTCTGAAATTTGAGAATTACCGATTATTTATAAAGCAAAATGTAAATGATACTTTAAATGTGCAACAGGGCGATTTATTACAGAAATTCTTTTTATGTGGAAAAAATTTAATGGAGTTTAACGAGAATCGAAAATCGTTAATGGCCCGGAGTGAATTGCTTAATTCTCAAATTAACAAATTGAGTACAGATATTAAAAACGGAACAGCTGAATATAGTAAAACACAAATTTATTTGAATCAGGAGATTTCGGGTGTAAAGGAGTTAACTAAAAAAACGTATGGACAACAAAAGGCATTTGAACGATTAATGGAACAGTTCAATTTAATTTTGCCCGGAATTGAAGAGGTATTAAAATCAAAAAATGCCGGTGTTTTACCGCTTATTGAAAAATAAAATCATGGCCATTCACTTCACAAATACTGACACTAGTTTCAAATTAAAAAATGCAAGTTTGTTAAAAACTTGGATTAAAAAAATTATACTTGCCGAAAAAAAAGAATTGGGAAAAATTTATTACGTTTTTTTGAATGATGATGAATTGCTGAAATACAATAAGAAATTTCTTAAGCATAATACGTATACGGATATTATAACATTTGATTATTCTTCCGATAAAAAATTGAGCGCAGAAATTTTTATCAGTACCGAACGAGTTAGAGATAATGCAAACAAGTTATCAGTTCCCTTTGAAGAGGAATTACATCGGGTAATGATTCATGGGATTTTACATTTGTGTGGATATAAAGACAAATCTAAAGAAGCCAAATTAGAAATGCGAAAAAAGGAAGAAAGTGCTTTAAAGAAATTAGTTAAGCATTTTCCAAAGTAAATCTTTTAGTTCGGTAATATTTTTACCACTCACCGCTGAAATAAAAATAAACGGTATTTTATATTTTCCTTTAAACTTCTTGGTAAGTTCTTTCTGCATTTCTGTTTCTAATTCCTCATCCATTAAATCGCATTTGGTTATCGCCAGCAATCTTTTTTTATCCAATAAATCCGGATTAAATTCTTCCAATTCCTTCAGCAAAATTTTATATTCAGATAAAATATCTGATGTATCGCAGCTGATCATGAATAATAGCGTAGAGTTTCTCTCAATATGCCTTAAAAATCGCAAGCCAATTCCTTTTCCTTCATGAGCTCCTTCAATGATTCCTGGAATATCGGCCATCACAAAACTTTTGTAATCGCGGTAGGCTACAATGCCTAAATTAGGTACTAATGTGGTAAACGGATAATTGGCAATTTCAGGTTTTGCAGCGCTTACCACCGATAATAAAGTCGATTTGCCGGCATTCGGAAAACCAACTAAACCCACATCGGCCAAAACTTTTAATTCTAATATTTTCCACTCTGTTTTGCCATCTTCTCCGGGCTGTGCATGTCGCGGTGCTTGCAAGGTCGCAGTTTTAAAATTCGCATTGCCTAATCCTCCACGGCCTCCTTGTACTAATATTACTTCTTGCCCATCTTCTGTAATTTCAAAATGTACTTCACCGGTTTCTGCATCTTTGGCTATTGTACCTAAGGGCACTTCTAAAATTTCATCAGCCCCTTGTTTTCCGCTACAAAGTGCACTTCCTCCTTTTTCGCCTTCTTTGGCAATAACATGTTTGCGATATTTTAAGTGTATGAGCGTCCATAATTGTTTATTTCCTCTCACAATGATATGTCCGCCTCTGCCTCCATTTCCACCATCGGGTCCGCCCATAGCCGTAAATTTGTCTCTATGAAAATGCATTGAGCCCGCACCGCCTTTTCCGCTTCGGCAACAAATCTTTACATAGTCAACAAAATTCGAGTCCATTGAGGCAAAGATAGTATTAAAACAGAGAAAATGGATTTATTCAAAATGCCGTTAACGCTGTTTTTAAGGGAAATTGGGATTGCAAGAATAAATTAAATCTCTACAATGGCCTACAATAAAAGCGTATTAAATCAATCTATATTACGACCAAAGGCTTTTTTCGAGTAATAAAATAAAATCTTCTTCGTAAACTTTTACTAACAAATCATTGGTGATTATTAATGATTTGCCATAAAAAGATAGGTCTATTTTGGTTATATTAGTATTTTAAATTATTATGGAATACAATACTCAATTAGAGCGATTAATCATACCGGAATACGGCAGAAATATTCAAGGCATGATAGAACATTGCGTAGGAATTAAAGATAAAGATGAACGCAATCTTTGTGCTAAAGCAATTATTCAGGTAATGGGTCAATTGAATCCGCATTTGCGGGATGCCAGTGATTACACGCATAAATTGTGGGATCATTTGTTCATCATCTCAAAATTTAAGCTGGATGTTGAAAGTCCATATCCTATTCCAAGTCCGGAATCGTTTAAAGAGAAACCTAAAAAACTCGATTATCCTAAGGGTAAAATTCGTTACAAGCATTATGGTAAAACCATAGAAGACATTATTCGTAAAGCTAAGGAGTTGCCGGAAGGCGCTGAAAAGGCTGAGTTAACCAGGCAAATTGCCAATCATTTAAAAAAGTCGTACTTCAATTGGAATAAAGATCACATCACCGATGATGTTATTTTTAAAAATTTGGAAGAGCTTTCCGGTGGTGAATTAAAGATGGATGCGAATGCTGCATTAAGTTCGCATCAGGAATTGAGAGGAAATTCCGGAAAAAAATTCTATCACAATAAAAATAATAAACACAAGGGTGGACATCACAAGCATAAGAACAATAACAGAAAATATTAAACAGATCTATGGCAATTTTTGAAGTACATGGTGGTCACAAATTAAAAGGGGAAATAATTCCACAAGGCGCAAAAAACGAAGCATTACAAATTTTATGCGCGGTATTACTCACCAAAGAGAAAGTTGTAATAGGCAAAGTGCCTGATATTGTAGATATCAATAAATTAATTGAACTACTTGCTGATTTAGGTGTAAAGGTTGAAAAAACCGGACATGAAGAATATACTTTTCAGGCCGATCAGGTAAATGTAGATTATTTGGTATCGCCTGAGTTTAAGAAAAAGGGCGGAAGTTTAAGAGGAAGTATGATGATTGTAGGCCCTATGCTTACGCGTTTCGGAAAAGCGTATATGCCAAAACCGGGAGGAGACAAAATCGGAAGAAGAAGAGTAGATACACACTTTATGGGCTTTGAAGCCTTAGGGGCTAAGTTCAAATATAATCAGGAGAATGAAATATTTGAAGTAGAAGGTAAAAATTTAAGGGGAACCTACATGTTGCTGGATGAAGCTTCGGTAACCGGTACGGCTAATATTGTAATGGCTGCAGTTTTAGCAGAGGGAATTACAACTATTTATAATGCAGCTTGCGAACCTTATTTACAACAATTGTGTAAAATGCTCAATAGAATGGGGGCAAAAATTACAGGTGTAGGTTCAAATCTATTAACTATTGAAGGTGTAAAGGAATTGAAGGGAACAACGCACATGATGTTGCCTGATATGATTGAAATTGGTTCATTCATTGGTTTAGCAGCAGTAACGCAATCTGAAATTACAATTAAAAATGTAAGTTACGACAACCTTGGTATTATACCTACTATTTTCGGTAGACTAGGTGTACAGATGGAAAGAAGAGGCGATGATTTATTTATCCCTGAACAAGAACATTATGAAATTGATACCTTCATCGACGGGTCTATCCTAACCGTTAGTGATGCAATTTGGCCGGGCTTTACTCCGGATTTAATTAGTATTGCTTTAGTAACTGCTATTCAGGCTAGAGGTAATGTGCTGATTCATCAAAAAATGTTCGAAAGCCGATTGTTTTTTGTAGATAAATTAATTGATATGGGTGCACAAATTATTTTGTGCGATCCGCACCGGGCAACCGTTATGGGACTAGATCGACGAACCCAATTAAAAGCAATTCAAATGGCGAGTCCGGATATACGCGCCGGCGTTGCCTTATTAATTGCTGCCATGAGTGCCAAAGGGAAAAGCGTTATCTATAATATAAATCAAATTGACCGGGGATATCAAAATATTGATGGAAGATTAAATGCCATAGGCGCTCAAATAAACCGCAAAAATTGATTAAGAATAAAATTTACATAGCATTAATTATTTTGACCGGAATGAGTTCGTGCAAATCGAATAAACAGCCTGTTGTTGATTCCAAACCCCAAAATTCTCCTCCGTCATCTTCAAATATTGGCTTAAATCTGGGAAACAAAGCACCTGATATAAATTTGAAATCATTTAACGACAGTTTAATCGAACTTTCTTCTTTAAAAGGTAAAATGGTACTTATTGATTTTTGGGCAGCTTGGTGCGGGCCTTGCCGACAAGAAAATCCGATAGTGGTTTCAGCTTATAACAAATTCAAAAGTCAGGAGTTTAAAAACGCCAGTGGATTTACGGTGTATTCTGTTTCTTTAGATGTAAATAAAGCAAAGTGGAAAAATGCTGTAGAAAGTGACGGATTAGTGTGGCCTTATCACGTAAGTGATTTAAAAATGTGGGATGGAGCAACCGTAAACACTTATGATGTGAAAGGTATACCCACCAATTTTTTAATTAATGGCGAAGGAATTATTGTGGCAAAAAATTTGAGGGGAGAAAATCTGGAGAAAACTTTAAATAAATGGGTGAACCAATAAGTGAAAAAATTAGCATTCATATTAATTTTTTTATGCGCAAAAATTATTGCACAGGATGAACCTGTTATTTTAAAAGTGGGAGATAAAGCGCCCTCTTTTTTAATAAACCTTCAGCAAAACAGTGTACAAAGTTTTAATATGCCGTACATGAATCGTTTGGTGCTTTTACATTTTTGGAGCAGTTCAGTAGGTCGGTCAAAAGTGTATAACAAAACATTAAATCGTATTGCCGGAAGATATAAAAATGCTTTATATAGAAATGCAGATGGATTTGAAGTTGTAGCTATTGCGGTACAAAGTGATAAAACTGCCTGGAATAATTCGATAAAAGAAGATACTCTAAATAATTTTACACATGGAATAGCCTTAAGAGGATATAAGGAAGAAGTTTGTAAATTATACAGAATTACACAAGTGCCAACCGATATATTAATTGATCATGAAGGGACCATTTTAGCAATTAATCCACATGTAAGAGTGCTGGAAGATATTCTGGACGAAAAGAAGAATTTTTTACCGGTCAAAAAAAATGTTGTTGGAACGTTGGCACTTTCCTCCAATCCTTCTGATCTTTTGCGCTACAGTAAATTATATTTGTTTGATGCATATGGTGATTCATTGGGATTAACCACCACAAATCAAAATGGCGGGTTTGTTTTCGGAAATATTAAATTAAATCAGGATTTCATTTTGAAAGTAGATAATCAGTCGGATATTATCACCTCTGATCCAATTGCGCTCTATTCGCAAAGCGGAGAAAAAATCATGGAAGGCAAAACCCACAAGGGCGGTTTTATTTTCTATATTCCATCGGGTATGGCTAATCAAATAACAGAAGGTGATCATTCAACCTTAGGCGGGAAAATTGGTACTGTAAATGTAATCAAGGATCTGGTATTCAAAAATAACGGAACCGGACTTTTACCCAAAGATGAAACGGAATTAAATGCTATAGTTTTAATTCTCCAAAAAAATAAGTCATTGGCAGTAGAGGTTAAGGCATATACAGATTCAAAATTAAAAGATGCTGAATCCTATTTACTAACTAAAACGCAATGCAATACAGTCAAAAATTATCTAATCAATAAAGGGGTGGAGGAATCTCGAATAAAACAAAGTCCTAAGGGCAAGTCAAATCCCCGTAAAAAATGTACCAATTGTAGTGAAGATGACCATAAATCAAACCGACGTATAGAGTTTGTAGTGTATAAAAACTGACAATTTTTCCATTTATTTCCTTCTGGCAAGAGAATTGCATAATACCTTTGGAATTATAACAAAAAAGCATTTACTATGGGAGAGAATGAAAAAACCGATAAAGAGAACATCGAAAACGTGAATTTAGATAGCGAAAATACTGACATTAAGGCTGAAAATACAGATCAGACTGACGATTCAGTCATTAATTCTGATTCAAATGAAAGCTCAGTTAATCAAGATGCAAAAATTGCCGAGTTAAATGATAAATATCTTCGCCTATATTCTGAATTTGATAATTATCGGAAGCGAACAATTAAAGAACGCTCTGATTTAATAAAAACAGCTGCTGAAGATGTTTTTAAGGCCTTACTTCCCGTTATTGACGATTTTGACAGAGCCATTAAGGCAAATGAAACAATTGATGATATTCAATCAATCAAAGAAGGATTAAAATTAATTCATAACAAATTAAAATCTACCGTACAGCAAAAAGGATTAACTGCCTTTGATTGTGCAGGTATAACATTTGATGCAGATACCATGGAAGCCATTACACACATTCCGGCCACGGATGATTCGCAAAAAGGTAAAGTTGTAGATGAAATTGAAAAAGGATATAAATTAGGAGATAAAGTAATACGATTCGCAAAGGTTGTGATTGCACAATAAGCATATGGCAAAAAGAGATTATTACGAAATTTTAGGAGTGCAAAAAGGTGCTTCAGATGATGAGATAAAAAAAGCTTATCGTAAATTGGCTATTAAATATCACCCGGATAAAAACCCGGATGATAAAACAGCCGAAGAAAAATTCAAAGAAGCGGCTGAAGCGTATGAAGTTTTAAGTAATGCAGAAAAGAAACAGCGATATGATCAGTTTGGTCATGCAGGTGTAAATGGTGGACAAGGCGGATTTGGCGGAGGCGGTATGAATATGGATGATATTTTCAGCCAGTTTGGAGATATTTTTGGAGGAGCATTTGGTTTTGGAGGCGGCGGCGGAAGCAGAGGTGGACGAAGAGTGAACAGAGGCTCAAATTTACGAGTAAAAGTAAAATTGAATTTGAGTGAAATTGCTCATGGTGTTGAGAAAAAAATCAAAGTGAACAAATTCATTGGTTGCAAAACATGTAGTGGGAGTGGAGCAAAAAACGGACAATATGATACTTGCAAACAATGTAACGGAAGTGGAGTAGTAACCCGTGTACAACAAACTATTTTAGGTGCCATGCAAACACAAACACCTTGTAGCGCATGTTCGGGGGAAGGAAAAATAATCAGAGATAAATGCGGTTCTTGTCACGGGGATGGCGTGGTAAGAAATGAAGAGGTTATTAATATTAATATTCCTGCCGGTGTAGCCGATGGCATGCAATTGAGCATGAGTGGCAAAGGGAATGCTGCACCCCGGGGAGGCATTAATGGCGATTTATTAATTCTTGTGGAAGAAGAGGAACATCCTCTCTTAAAGCGCGAAGGCAATCACTTAATTTATAGTTTAAGCGTTAGTATTCCGGATGCAACACTAGGAACTTCTGTTGAAATTCCAACAGTTGACAGTAAAGCAAAAATTAAAATTGATCCGGGTACTCAGGGTGGCAAAGTGCTTCGTTTGAAAGGTAAAGGTTTGCCCGATATTAATGGATATGGTAAAGGAGATTTATTGGTTGAAATTAGTGTGTTCACGCCAACTAATTTAAGTAATGAAGAAAAGAAAATAATGGAGCAATTGCGCGAATCAAAAAACTTTGAACCTAATCCTAATAAAAAGGAAAGAGGCTTTTTTGATCGAATGAAAGAATATTTTGATTAATTAAATCAGCGTTTCTTTTTGGCCTTAACTTTTAATTTCGATTTTTTAACCACCTTCTTTTTAACTGCGATTTTTTTCACTGCCTTTTCTTTTTTCATCCGAATGGTTTGGGTGCGGTCTGGTCCAACCGAAACAATACTGATTGGTGTGCCGGTTGCCTTTTCAATAAATTTTACATAATTCATTAAAGCTTTTGGTAAATCGCTTTGCCTTTTTATTCCGGTTAAATCGCAATTCCACCCTTTAACTTTAGTAGTTACAATTTTCAAATAATTAGGATCGATGTTGTATGGCAGATAATCTATTTTTTCGTTGTTGTAGATATAGTGTGTACAAATTTCTATTTCTTCAAAATCACTCAGCACGTCAGCTTTCATCATCATTAATTCGGTTACACCGTTTACCATAATGGCATAGTTAAGTGCAGGTATATCCAACCAGCCTGTTCTTCTTGCACGTCCTGTTGTGCTTCCGAATTCTCTTCCTATTTGTCTGATTTTTTCACCGGTAGCATCTTCTAATTCAGTTGGAAACGGACCGCTTCCAACGCGTGTACAATAAGCTTTAAATATTCCAATTACATTTCCAATTCTATTGGGCGCAATGCCTAAGCCATTGCAGGCTCCGGCACAAATGGTATTGCTGCTGGTTACAAAAGGGTAAGAGCCAAAGTCAATATCCAGTAAACTGCCTTGCGCACCTTCGGCTAAAACTTTTTTTCCATCCATTAATGCCTTATTCACTAAATGTTCGGTATCAGCAAAACGTAATTCTTTCAAGGCTTCTATCCCCTCAAACCAGGCCGGTTCAAGTTCATTTAAATTGTATTCAAAATTATGATAGGCCAATAATTGTTTATGTTTTTCAACCAATACGTCATATTTTTCCTTAAACTCCTTGGTTTCAATATCCCCAATACGTAAACCATTTCTTCCGGTTTTATCCATATACGTTGGACCAATTCCTTTTAAGGTAGATCCGATTTTATTTTTTCCTTTGGCTGCTTCACTGGCTGCGTCCAATAATCGATGTGTTGGGAGAATTAAATGGGCTCTTTTTGATACAATAAGTTTTTTACGCACATCAACGCCTAGTTTTTTTAAAGCATCTATTTCTTTTTTAAAAATAACCGGATCAATAACAACTCCATTACCTATAATGTTGATTGCTGTAGGATGAAATATACCACTGGGGATTGTGTGAAGCACATGTTTAATTCCATTAAATTCTAGTGTATGACCGGCATTGGGTCCGCCCTGAAATCGTGCAATAATATCAAACGAAGGGGTAAGTACATCTACAATTTTTCCTTTGCCTTCATCTCCCCATTGGAGTCCTAATAAAACATCTGCTTTGCTCATAGTAAAAATTAAAGAACAAATGTAGTCTTCCTTTTAAGTTTACGCCATAATTTTAATAACATTTTAAAAACATTGTTTTAATTTTTTTCATTTGAGAATTGTTGGGCAATGAGTACATTTAAGCAATGCAAAAAATTACAATTGCAATAGACGGATATAGCAGCTGCGGAAAAAGTACCTTAGCCCGTGCGCTGGCTCAAAAACTGAATTACAGTTATGTAGATACCGGAGCCATGTATAGAGCAGTTACATTATTTGCCCTACGGAATAAAATAATTGACGAAAATTATTCTTTGAATACAGCTAAATTAATCCGCTCCTTGGATAAAATTGAATTAAATTTCAAGTACGACTCTACCAATAAAAGTTCACACACTATTTTAAATGGGGAAGATGTGGAAAAACTAATCCGAACCATGGAAATTAGTAATATAGTAAGCCGAGTAAGTGCGGTAAAGGAAGTGCGTGAAAAAATGATTTCCATTCAAAGAAATCTGGGTAAAAAAAAGGAAATGGTGATGGATGGACGAGATATTGGCACTAATGTATTTCCTAAAGCAGAATTGAAAATTTTTATGACCGCCGATACTAAAGTGCGGGCACAAAGACGATTGGATGAATTAAGCAGTAAAGGACAAATTTATACTTTGGAAGAAGTAGAAAAAAATTTAATAGAAAGGGATCATGCAGACACCACGCGTAAGGAAAATCCGTTGACAAAAGCAGATGATGCCATTGTTTTAGATAATACTGATTTAAACAGAGAACAACAGTTGGAATTTGTGATGAAGCTAATTGAAGATTTGTACCTAACTCCTGAAAAACATAAGCATTTATAATTTCACATTATATACGTCTGTTTTATTTCTTTGAATTCCTTTCACTTCAAATCCTCCGGGCTCATCAATAATTTCCATCAAATCAAACATTTTACAATCTTTACTCAAACCTTCAAATACCAAGGTAAATCCTTGTCCGTTATTAATGGTCCAATCCGGAGCGTAAGTAATATTAAAAATATTGAGTAAACGTAAACGATTACCACTTTCCTGTTCAATCAAAAAAGTGCTTGGCCAAACTCGGTACGCATAAACATCACCGCAATTGCAATGAACGATGGTTTGCCGTTCTACTTCTTCTAAAGTGATGCGTTGTGTACTTTCTGCTGTTATGGTTTCGTTTATTTCCTGAGTTGCGGTTTCGCCCATGTGTAGTGTGAAGATAAAAATTTCATTTTTGTTTTTGAGAGTTATTAAAAACAAAAACACCTCCATTGTTTTGGAGGTGTTTTTTCTTTGATCGTGATCCCGAAGGGATTCAAACCCCTAACCTTCTGATCCGTAGTCAGATACTCTATTCAGTTGAGCTACGGGACCTGCATTTTTAAGAACTGCAAATATACATTTTTTATTTAACTTGCAAATCAATTCTATTATGCAAAACACTATTGAAAAAGCCTGGGAAAACCGCGAATTATTGAAAGATTCTGCGGTAGTTAAAGTTATTGAAGATGTTATTGAGCAACTTGATAAAGGAAAGTTAAGAGTTGCCGAACCTAAGAGTGATGGTACTTGGCAAGTAAATGATTGGATAAAAAAAGCGGTAATCCTGTATTTTCCTACCCGACAAATGCAAACAATTGAAGCAGGCCCAATGGAATTTCATGATAAAATGGCCTTAAAAAAAGACTATGCTAAATTAGGGGTTCGTGTTGTACCGCATGCTATTGCACGTTACGGATCTTATTTAGCTTCGGGTGTAATTATGATGCCCTCTTATGTAAATATTGGTGCTTATGTAGATTCCGGAACCATGGTGGATACTTGGGCAACTGTTGGCAGTTGTGCGCAAATCGGAAAAAATGTTCATTTAAGTGGCGGGGTTGGTATTGGTGGTGTGTTAGAACCTGTGCAAGCAGCCCCTGTAATTATTGAAGATGATTGTTTTATTGGTTCACGTTGTATTGTGGTAGAAGGCGTGCATGTTGGTAAACAGGCCGTGTTGGGTGCTAATGTGGTATTAACCATGTCAACTAAAATTATTGATGTGACCGGAAAAACGCCTGTTGAAACTAAGGGTTATGTGCCCGAACGTTCGGTTGTTATTCCGGGAAGTTATACAAAAAATTTTCCGGCCGGTGATTTTCATGTGCCTTGCGCCCTTATTATCGGAAAGCGAAAAGAAAGTACTGATTTAAAAACTTCATTAAACAATGCATTGCGTGAGCATAATGTTGCTGTTTAAAATTTGAAAAGAAAAATATTGAAAAAAATTTTCGCCATATTCAGTTTAGTTTGTGTACTTTTTTTTTCATCTGGCACTTTCTTTGTTTATCAAGCCTATATAAAATCCTATAAACAAGAATTCAGAGCTTGGGCAGTTCAGGAAAATAATAGAGCCATTATTGAGTTAACCATACCAATTGCTGAACTTTTTAAAAACACCGCGCTCATTCAATGGGTGGATAATAATCATGAAGTTGTTTTGAATGGAAAATTACACGATGTGTTAACCTACACGGTAAAAAGTAAAAATGTGGTATTGAAATTAATTGCAGATGAGAAGGAAGAATTTTTGAAACGGAATTTCGCTGCTATTTACAACAAGTATGATTCTTCCGATTCATCATCCGGTCTTTTAAAATTGCTCAAACAATTTCTTTCATTAAAATTCACAAGCAACGATAATATTTATAGCATGTTAAATGTTGTTGATCTTTTCAATCGGGCAAAGCCTTTAGAGCAGAAAATTGTTGCCAAGTATTTTCTACCGGAGATCAAACCTCCAATTAGTTGAACTAACATCTGCTTTAATTTTTTAACGCAATTATTTTTGCGCTTTTAATCAATTGTTTTTTTAATTCATTATTGTGAAAAATGTAATTATTTTAATATTTTTTCTCGTTTCAAGTTTGTGTAAAGCACAAACCATTAAAGTGGTTGAGCTTACTACCCGTGAACCTTTACCCGGAGTAGTATTTTATGATAGTAAAGGAAAAACACTGGCTGTCACCAACTCAAAAGGAGAGCTTAATTTAAACGACATTAAGCAAGTGGATACAGTTTGGTGTGTAATTATGGGTTATGAAAAAAAATTATTTACTCGTTCACAAGTTGAGCAAATTAAAGAAAAAATTCAGCTTAGAGAATCGAATATAAATTTGAATGAAGTAATTGTTTCGGCTAATCGATGGGAGGAATCAAAAATTGAAAATCCGGGGAGAATTAATGTGATAAAAAGGAAAGAGATTGAATTTCAGAATGCGCAAACCACGGCCGACATGTTAGGTTCTGGAGGCAACGTTTACATTCAAAAAAGCCAACAGGCGGGCGGCTCGCCCATGCTTCGTGGATTTGGAACAAATAGAGTTTTACTGGTTATTGATGGAGTTCGGATGAACAACGCAATATTCAGAAGTGGGAATGTGCAGAACGTTATTTCTTTGGATGCAAATGCGATGGAAAACGCTGAAATTTTATTCGGGCCGGGAGCGGTGATGTATGGTAGCGACGCTATTGGTGGAGTTATGGACTTTCACACCAAAAAAACGCTATTCTCAGATTCAGCCAATGGACTTGTTAAAGCTAACGGTTTAGCTCGTTTTTCAACAGCTAATATTGAAAACACAGGACACCTGGATTTGCAAGTGGGATTTAAAAAAATTGCTTTTGTCACTTCTTTCACAACGGCAAAATACGAGGATTTACTTTCAGGAACTATAGGAGGCGACACCTCCTATCTAAGAAAAAAAATTCAGGTTGTTCGCGCAGATAAAGACACGCAATTGGTAAATACTAATCCACATTTGCAGGTGAATTCAAAATACAGTCAAATTAATTTTATGCAGAAGATTGCATTTAAACCCACTCAAAATTTACAGATTGATTACGCTATTCATCACTCAGAAAGTACCGATGCGCCACGTTATGATCGTTTAATTACTGATGCTAATTCCGATGGAATATTAGATTTTTCAGAGTGGTATTACGGTCCGCAATTATGGCAAATGCACCGAATAGGAATACAACACAAAAGAAATACAGGAATATATAACAACCTTCGCTTTGTGGCAGCTTATCAGCATTTTGAAGAAAGTCGACACGATAGGCGAATGAATTTATACGGTAGTAAAACAAGCGGATCATCTAATCTACGACATCAATATGAAAAATTAGATGCTTATTCAGCCAACCTCGATCTTGATAAAAAAGTGGGAGAAAGTACAAGTATATTTTATGGCGCTGAATACGTTTATAATTTAATTAATTCAAATTCCGAACGGATAAACGTTTATACCGGAGCGCAACAACAACTAAATCCCCGTTATCCAAATGCTTCTACCTGGCAAACGATGGGTTTGTATTTAAGTGCAAAACACCAAATGAATTCAAAATTTTTAATAACAAGCGGAATGCGTTATTCTATATACAGAATTAAGGCTTTATTTGATACTAGTTTGTTTGTATACCCAATAACAGAAGCCAACATTGGCAATGGCGCATTGAATGGAAGTTTAGGTTTTGTGTTTACACCGCAAAAAAGCTTGCAGGTATATATGAATACTTCAACAGGTTTCAGGGCACCTAATATTGATGATATTGGTAAAGTATTTGATTCGCAACCCGGATCTGTAATAATTCCAAATCCAAACTTAAAACCGGAATATGCTTATAACGCTGAAATTGGAAGTACAAAAGCATTCTCCAATTTTTTGAAACTCGATTTGGCTTTGTATTATACTTATTTATCCAATGCTTTAGTAAGGAGACCTTTTACTTATAATGGAGTGGATAGTCTTTTTTACAATGGACAAAACAGTAGAATATATGCTCTTCAAAATGCGAATCATGCTTATGTTTATGGAGCCCAATCCGGTGTAGAAATTTATTTTGGAAAAGGAATTTCTCTTACCAATCACATTACATGGCAAGTTGCTAAAGAAAATAATTCAGACAGCGCACGCTATTATGCCTTAGCACATGCCACACCTGTATTTGGAAATATTCATTTAATGTACGCCGCTCGGAAAATTAAGTTAGACTTTTATGTTAATTACCATGCTAAAATGCAATATGAAGATTTTCCTTTATCGGAAATTTTAGAGCCTTATATTTACGCCATTTCAGCCGATAAAAAACCATTTGTTCCGGCATGGCACACCTTAAATTTTAAGGCAGGTGTATTTATAAGTAAGAATTTTAACCTTATGGTCGGGGTGGAAAACATTTTGGACGCACTTTACAGGCCTTTTTCATCCGGAATAAATGGTCCGGGACGTAACTTTTTACTAAGTCTGCGTTATAAATTGTAAATTATAAGTTATTGATTAACAATTATTTGAGTTAAGGCCTGAGTCGAACTACATTTTGAATGAGCGAAAATTCAAACCTTTTCGGCTTTAAACTCGTATAAACCTCCAATAACCTGTTATGAGTGGTAATTTAGGAATGAATTCCCTATGAAATAACTGATATTTTGTTTACATTTACGGGTTAGCAAGTATTTGAATTTTAGGCTAAATACCTGATTTCAGATAAAGTGAACTGTTTAATTTTAGGACTTTTAAAAATAACTGTATGAAACGATTATTCGTTTACTTTTTTCTCTTTTTCCTTTTTGTTTTTACTTCGGTAAAATCTCAGGTAAATCAAACCACATTTTGGTTAGAATCATTTGGCTTAGGATGTAACCAAGGCCAGGTAGCAGCAGGATTTGTTGCTACTCCAACTAATGGTATTTGGGTTGCAACAAATACTGGACCCAACGGTGCTGCTGCAAACGAGTGGTTTATTTCCGCCACCGAAGCAGGAAGACCTGTAGGTACTTGCGGCGACGGATGTTTAAATAATGCCGGTTTTACCAATAGAAGTTTACATGTAGGACAAAATTTAATTTTACCGGCTTTGGACGCTGGAGCATTTTATACCCAAGCTGCAAACTCTGAAACGAATAAAAGGATGGAATCGCCGGTGGCCAACTGCACCGGAAAAAACAACATTATGTTGAATTTTGATTACATGGCGGTTGGAAATCCAACAGTTGATGCTTGTGAAGTTTTATATTCAATCGCTAATGGTCCTTGGCAGTCTTTAGGTTTTTTATCTTCAACGCCCGGGCCTTGTGCTCCAACTGCACAATGGACTGCAACTACATACGCCTTACCGGCAGCATGTGATGGGGTTAATAATTTAAGAGTTGGATTTGTTTGGACAAACACTAACGTTCCGGGTCCTGGCGCCGTTGCTGTAGCTATTGATAATGTTGAATTAACGGCTCCTCAAATTACTTATACAGTACCGGCGCAAGTTTGTGCTAACTTTACCTGGCAGCCAACGCCTACAAATACAGTGGCCCCTACAGATTCTTATTCCTGGACTTCTTCACCGGGTGGCGTAATATTTACTCCTTCCAATGTTGCTAATCCGGCTATTTTAATACCGGCACCGGGTATATATACTTTAACATCCTATGCAACAAATCTTGGAGTTTTAACTTCAAGTGTGAGTTTTACTGTTAACGCTGTTGCTCAATTAAATTTTACAGCAACAGCTTCTCCTACTTTGATTTGTCCAAATGAAACAACAACTTTAAATGTTGTAGGTGGAACAAATCATACTTGGACACCCGGTCCCTTGTTTGGTACTCCGGTTTTAGCTACTCCTTCGGTTCCAACTGTATTTACTGTTAGTGGTACAGATTTAAGCGGATGTCCGGGAAGTGGTACAGTTTTAGTAACTATGGGTCAATTCCCATTAATTTCTGTTGTAGCTACAGCTTCGGCCGTTTGTGTTGGATTTCAATCTACATTAACCGCAGCCGGAGCCGGAAGTTACACTTGGTCGGGTACCGGGATAGCTCCACCAATAGCATCTTCCAGTATTGTTGTTGGCCCTGGAATTTACACTGTAGAAGCTTTAACTAACGGTTTGCCTTGCGCAGCTTATACGGTTGTAAATATAACTTTAGCACCACCTTTGAATCTTCAATTATCAACGTCTCCGCAAACCGCCACTACTTGTATTGCGGCAAATTATCCTGCGACATCAAAGCCTGTGAATCTTTGCGCTACGGGTGCAGGCGTTTACTTGTGGAACCCCACATCCTCATTGAATTATTCAATTGGTCCATGTGTGGCCGCTAAACCATTAGTTTCTACCTGTTACACAGTTACCGGATATACCTCAGTTTGTTCCGGATCAGCTATTGTTTGTGTTACCGTAATTCCACAATTCAGTATGAATGTGGTACCTAAACAACCTTATATGTGTGTTGGAGATTCTCTTTCCATGTATATGACTCAAATAACTTCCAGTTATACACCACATCAATTTTATTGGACGGAACCGGCTAATGCGCCTCCACCAAGTTTAACCAATCCGCTCTCACAAACCGTCGTCATTTCTCCAACCAATATGGCGCAACCGGTTACTTATTCAGCTGAGGTCGTTGATGGAAGAGGATGTGCTTCAGTTCCTAAATATGTTCCTGTAACGGTATTACCGCAACCTTTAACAGCCATTGCATTACCAATAGTAAACGGTTTGGTTACCAATTCCATTTGTTACGTAGGTTCTTCCACGGGATCCAATCCAGCTGCTTTAATAAATGTATTAGCTACTAATAGCAATTCTAACGTGCTTCCACCTGGCGTTGTTCCAACTTACACATGGATTTCGCCATATTCACCAACTTATTCACAAGCATCCATTCCTGTGCCAGTTAATGATTTTTCAGTGATACTGGCAGCACCTTTACGAACACCGGGAATAGTTACATTTAGCGTTCAATCTGGGTATAATGGAATTCCGGTTGACGGAAAAGGATGTAAACGAATGGATACTGTTTCCATACGAGTTGTTGATTGTAGGTCATTAACTACAACATCAGCACAGTTTACAACTTCTATTCCTAATGATACTATTTGTTCAAGAACTTGTATCACTTTTGTAAATTTAACCGATACGGCTGCGGGCGGACCGCAAACTTATACCTGGACATTTGCAGGTGGACAACCATCCATATCAAACGCAATGAATCCAACTATTTGTTATAACCTTCCAGGTAATTATAATGTCGTCTTACATGTCCGAAATCCGTATACCAATACGGTCACGGGTAGTTATGATTTTGAGGCACGGATGAATTATATCAAAGTCGTCGACGTGCCAAATCCCAAAATACTTCCGTTTTTAACCGGAGGTAAAAAGGATACTACGATTAGGTATGGACAGAGTATAACATTAACGGCAACTAATTGTGCCAGCTATGAATGGGATCCGAATTACAATATTTCTGCAACAACCGGTTCGGTGGTAACTGTTACTCCAAGAAAAACAACAGCCTATCATGTATGGGGTTATGCCAGTAAAGCATGTTATAGCAGTGATACTATTAATATAATTGTGTTAGAGGATTGTGGCGAAACCTTCATACCTAATGCTTTCTCGCCAAATAATGACGGTGCCAATGATGTATTGTATGTAAGGGGATATTGTTTAGAAACCATGACCTTTATGATATTCAATAAATGGGGACAAAAAGTATTCGAAACCAATGATAAAGAAGTGGGATGGGATGGAACATTTAAAGGAGAACCGTTGAACACCGATGTATTTGTTTATAGAGTAGAAGGTATCACATTTGATGGGAAGGCCTTTTCGCAAAAAGGCAATGTCACACTAATTAGGTAAAGAAATTATGCAACTGAAAAAAATATACGGAATAGTTTTGACTGTAGCTTTGGTGCAATCATACCAGGCTCAGGACAGACATTTTTCGCAATACACCGAGATGTCGAGTGCATTAAATCCTGCATTAACAGGCGTTATGTATGATACACGCCTCATTGGTTCTTATAGAACACAGTGGGGAAAAGTTTCTGCTGCTTATCGTACTTTTGGAGTAGCATTTGAACAGGCTATTAAGCACAAAAAACTAAAGAAAAATTATTTCGCGATGAGTGGAAGTATTTTCAGAGACATGGCCGGTGATGCTAAATTGGGCAATTTAAATCCAAATTTAGGAATTACCGCTGTTCAAAAAATTAATAAGCAAATGAAAGTGTCGGCCGGAATTTCCGGTGGATTTATGTATAAAACTATTGACGTAAACAGTTTACGTTGGGACCGACAATTTAACGGTTATGAGTTTGATGAAACCCGACCAAGTGGTGAAGCTGAAGTGCCTAGGAGTGCAATATCTTCTTATGACGTTGGTGGAGGTATTAACTTTAATTATGCACAAAGCGAAAAATTTATTAGTTCTAAAGATGGTAACAAACTAAATATCGGGGCTGCAGCGTATCACTACAACATTCCAAATAACTCCTTTTTTGTTACATCAGAAAAATTAAAAACCCGTTTTGTTCTACATGCTTCAGGGGATATAAATATACCTCGCTCTAAAAATGCAATTATGCCCAGCGTTATTTATATGCGTCAGGGAACAAGCTCTGAGTTAATGATTGGCGCATTATTTAAGTTTATTTTGTCTGATCAATCTATTCGCACTAATATCCGTAAACCATCCGCTTTCTCCATTGGAGGCCAGTACCGTTATAAAGATGCAATTGTGCCAACTATTTTATGGCAATACGATAAATACGCATTAGGTTTGTCTTATGATATCAACGTATCTGCATTAACACCGGCTTCAAAAAGAGCGGGAGGATTAGAGGTTATGTTGAGGTACAATACTTCTCCGGGATACGGAAAGAATTTAGGCAGAAGTAACAGTAAAGCCTCCTATTAAAATTTAAAGCGTTAATTTATTAACGCTTTTTTAATATTAAAATATTTGATACCGGCTAAATTGCAAGCATCAAAATAGCTATATGCCCAATGCAAGTTTTGTTTTTAAGCAATTTAAAGTAGAGCAGGATAAATGCGCTATGAAAGTGAATACCGATGCGGTGTTACTTGGTGCCTGGGTAATTCCAAATGGGAGTACAAATATATTGGATATAGGAACCGGAACCGGGGTAATTGCACTTATGCTTGCACAGAAATCCAATGCGCAGATTTTAGCCATTGATATTGACAAGCACGCTACAGAACAAGCCCATTTAAATGTAAAAAGCAGCATTTTTAAAAATATTATTGTACAACACATTTCTTTTCAAGAGTTATCTGAAACTACAGCTTATAAATTCGATTTGATTGTAACAAATCCCCCTTACTTTATCGACTCACTCAAAAGTCAGGATGAGAATAGGAAAATAGCCAGACATAATCAGAATTTATCTTTTACTGATATTTTATCCGGCGCTAAAAAATTACTCACTGAAAACGGAAAACTCTGTTTGATTTTGCCCACCAAAGAAGCTTCAATTTTTAGAGAAGAAGCTAAAGAAAAGGGACTATACCTTTCTAAATTACTACGAATAAAAACGAGAGCTGATAATTCAAACGAAAAGAGACATATTATGTTGTTTGAATTTAAACAAACTGAATTTTCTGAAGCAACATTAATAATTGAAGGCGAAAAAGCCGGAACATACAGCGAAGCGTATAAAATGTTAACCAGAGATTATTACATCAATTTCTAGAATTGTTTAATTTATTTTTTTTACCATTTTAAAATGTTGAATGATCCCCCAAAGTAAAAATGATTTTTCAACTATATGGTATCCGTTTTTTTCGTAAAAGGAAACTGCATTTTCACGAGCTTGCAGTTCAATGTATTTAAGATTTATTTTTTTAACTTCTTCTTCTAAAAATGAAAGAATATGTTTACCTAAGCCCAAACCCTGATAATTTTCATCTACGGCCATAAAACGGATTTGCCCGGTTTCCTCTGAATTAATTTGCAATCGACCACAGGCAATAACTGCATTTAGATCATTTAATACGTAAGCATTAATTGCATTGGATTCAAATTCGTCAGTGGCAGTTTCGGCAGGTTGTTTCCAGGGAGCGCGTAGAATTTTCACGCGTAGTTGAATTATTTTTTGAAGCTCCTCAACGGATGAAGCTTTTAATACTTTGTATTGGATATTCATTTTATTTTAAAAGCAATTCCGGATACAGTTGTTATCTTCTTTTTTTTGTTTTCAAAATTCCGGAGCATTTCCTTAGCCTCCGGTAATTCAAAAACTTCCTTCAAATCCCTTATTTTTCCGATGGGAATATTTTTGTCTAAACAAGATTGAAACAGTTTTTTAAAAGGAATTTTATTTATGTAATTGTATAATATATGATAGAGTTGACTTCTGTTTTTTACTCTTAATTGATTGCTGGAGTAATTTCTGTCATTGGCCAAGTTCGGGTAATTAATTAATGCGCATAACGCTATAAATTGTTTGTTGCTGCCAATTGCAAAGGTTATCAGTTGTTTGTCTTTGGTTTCAAATAACTCGCCGTAAGGGGCAATATTAGGGTGAAGGCTGCCGCTTGCTTTTGGTAAATGATTTGCGATAAGCCAATTGGTGGCTTGATTTACCAATGATGCAATAGCACTTTGAAAAAGCGAAACATGAATTTCCGCACCTTTTCCTGTTTGAAAGCGGTGAAGAAGGGCTATCAGGATAGCTTCCTTCATTTGATGACCGGCTAATACATCAATTAAAGCTACAGGCATTTTTACGGGTTGTGATCCTGGTTCTCCATTCATAGACATAAATCCGCTTTCTGCCTGAAGTATTAAGTCATAAGCCGTTCTTTTGGAGTTTGCTCCAAACCCATTGATGTTTGCCCAAATTAATTGGTTATTTATTTTGGAAAGCGTTTTGTAATCTGCTTTTAATTTCTGCGCATCTCCTTTTTTGAAATTACAAATTAATATATCTGCGTCTTTAATTAAAGCGTAAAAGTTTTTTATCTGAGATGGAATATTTAAATCAAGCCAGCAAATTTCTTTGCCTCCATTTACGCTCCAATAATATGCACTTTCTTTATCGTTAGCATCTTCTGTTTTTAATTTCCAACTTCTGGTAATATCACCATTGTTGGTTGGGTTTTCAATTTTGATAACTTGAGCGCCCAATTCCGAAAAAAAATACCCAACCGAAGGACCGGCTAGTACACTTGCGAGTTCTACAATTTTAAGGTTTTTAAAAATTTCTTTCAAAATTTATTGTCTTAATTCAGCGCCTAATTTTTCTTTGAAATTTTTAAGCAATTTATCCATTACTCCGTCTATTTGCTTGTCGGTTAATGTTGCCTGATCGTCTTGTAACACAAATGACAAAGCATAAGATTTTTTATCTCCAAGCTTAGCGTCACTATAGATGTCAAATAGATTCACTTCTTTTAATAATTTTTTCTCCGACGCAAAAGCAATTTCTTCAATACTATTATATTTAACGGAAGAATTTAGTAGTAAAGCTAAATCACGACGCACAGCAGGGAATTTAGATATTTCACTAAATTCGATATGCCGTTTTTTAAATGCCTTTAATAATAGTTCCCAATTTATTTTCGCATAATAGACAGCCTGATTTACATCTGATTTTTTACAAATCATTTTTTTAACCAAACCGGCCTCAGCAATTATTTTTCCATTCAGAGAAAAGTCCAAGCCGTATTCAAAACACTCATGATTGCTTTCTGATACTTTATATGCGTTAACACCACATTTTAAAAATAAAGTTTGTAGCGCTGCCTTTAAAACCGAAAGATCGGTTTTCATTTTTAACCCATAAGCATTTTCGGGATATACCTCTCCGGTAAGAAATAAGGCAATGTGCTTTTGTTCTGCATATTTAAATTCCGAATCGGGGTTAATTTGATAAGTTCTGCCAATTTCAAAAAACCGGAGATCAGAGGATTTTCTGTTTATATTATAGGCTATCGCTTCGAGTCCACCATAGAGCATTTCTGCACGTAAAACATTTAAATCTGAACTAAGCGGATTTATAACTTTAACCAAGTGATCAATGTTTGAATAATTACGATCAGAACTGAGTGATAAGCCCATCATTTCGTGATAGCCACAACCCATTAAAGTTTCTGCAACTCTCCGTTCAAATAGTACGGTTTCATTATTGGTATTGGTGCCGGTGCTGTAATGAATGTTTTTTGCAGACTCTACATTATTATATCCGTAAATCCGTAAAACTTCTTCAATAACATCAGCCTCTCGGGTTACATCACTTTTAAAACAGGGAACTTTTAAAAGTAATCCATCGGCACCTTCTTTTTCAATTTGGATGCCCAAATTTTGAATAATGGATTTGATGATACTCTTATCAATTTCTTTTCCGATTAAATTATTGCAGTTATTATAGGAAAATGCAACTTTGAAAGGTTCTAAAATATTGGGATAAATATCTTTTAATCCCATGCTTAAAGTGCCACCTGCAATTTCTAAAATTAAATTAGCTGCGCGAACTAAAGCTTTTGAAGTAGAATCCGGATCAGCGCCACGTTCAAAACGAAATGATGCGTCGGTTTTTAATCCATGTCGCTTTGAACTTTTGCGAACAGCAGCCGGATTAAAATAAGCGCTTTCTATAAAAATAGAATTTGTATTGGCGCTTACCCCACTATGCAAACCGCCGAAAACACCGGCAATGCACATGGGTTTTACAGCATCACAAATCATTAAATCTTCTTCGTGCAATGTTCGTTCAATTTCATCTAGTGTTTTAAATTTTTCACCTTTTGTGGCTCTTCTTACAATAATTTTTTTGCCTTCGATTTTTTCTAAATCAAAAGCATGTAAGGGTTGACCTAATTCATGCATCACAAAATTGGTGATATCAACAATATTATTAATGGTTCTTAATCCAATAGATTTTATTCTGGTTTTTAACCAATCAGGACTTTCTTTCACTTCAATTCCGCTGATTATAATGCCCGAATAACGTGGACAATCTTCGTGATTGGTAACTTCTATTTCAATTTTATTGATGTTACTGGATTCCGGTAATTCCTGATAGCCATTTTCTATAATCTGAATCTGCGAATCCTTATTTTTAGAATTTAGTATGGCTTGTAAATCGCGGGCAACGCCTAAATGAGATGCGGCATCACTTCGGTTTGGCGTTAATCCTATTTCAAAAACGCTATCGTTTTCTATTTTAAAATATTCGGAAATGGGTTTTCCTACCGGGGTATCCTGAGGTAAAACATATATACCAGCATGTCCAACACCAATGCCAATTTCGTCTTCTGCACATAACATGCCTTCGCTAAGTGCGCCACGTATTTTGGACTTTTTGATTTCGAAGGGTTCTCCGGTTACGGGAAATAATTTAGTACCAACCATTGCAACTATAACTTTTTGTCCGGCTTGAACATTGGGTGCGCCGCAAACAATTGATAGGGGATTGCCGTTACCAACATCCACTTTGGTTAAACTTAATCGGTCGGCATCCGGGTGTTTGGTACATTCCAAAACCTCTCCGGCAATTAGTCCTTTCAGGCCACCGGGAATAGATTCATAGTTCTCTACCGACTCAACCTCTAAACCTGAATCAGTTAATAAGGCAGCAACTTCTTCGGCAGAAAGCTGAACAGGAAGGAGGGTTTTTAACCAATTATATGAAATTTTCATGCGTTTAAAATAGAGAATAAAGATACATTTAATTGTGTAAGAATTAAATGTAGATTATTAATTTTCTCAATGAAATATGAGAACTATGCAAAGATTTTTACCTATTTTGAAAATAAAAATATAGGATTAATTGATATTTCCTTAGCCTTTTTAAGGAAGTGGATAACCATAAAATGAAACGCTAGTGTCTTGAATTAATGCTTAATCTTTTTTATTCCAACTTTTTAATTTCGGTACTGCGGAAGAGAAAAGCCGGCAAAAAGCGGCATAATTCCATCCATTTCTTTTAATTTTCCTTTTACAAAGACTAGATTTCCGATGTATTAATGTTAGGCTGTATAAATTTTTGTTGTTTTAAAATTAACCGCAATGCTTGTTATTTTTAATCTCATTAGCATTGAAACTTCTGCCAATTGGATCTTTAGAAAAGGGCATTGAATAGCACTGGCAATTTTTGTAAATATTGCTCTTTATTACTTGGTTAACTCCTTAAACACATCTTCCATCTTTTGAATTTCACGATTTAAGGTTAAAACGGATAATTTATTATGAACTGCAAAATCAAAAATAGATTTTCTTAAATCGTCCTGAGTGGAGGATACCAATTGATAGGTGTTTTCTTTTATGTTTATGATTTTTTCGATTTGAGGAATTTCTTTGAGTTTTTCGTGGCTAACTGCTTTATCAAATTCTACAGTGATGATTTGACTTATGGCACTAGACTGAAGATTTTTAGTGATATCGTTTGCTACAATTTCACCTTTATTGATAATAATTACTCTATCGCAAACCGCTTCCACTTCCTGCATAATGTGGGTGCTTAGCATAACCGTTTTTTCTTTACCGAGCGATTTTATTAAAGCGCGAATTTCATCTAATTGATTAGGGTCTAAACCTGTTGTAGGTTCATCCATAATTAAAACTTTAGGGTTGTGAATCATGGCTTGCGCTAAACCTACACGCTGACGATATCCTTTACTTAAAGCGCCTATTTTTTTCTTTTGTTCAATTTGTAAGCCGGTTAGCTCAATCATTTCTTTTACTCTTTCCTTTATTTTTTCAATGTGATGCAAGCCCGCAGTAAATTCCAAAAATTCTTTTACGTACATATCGAGGTACAAAGGATTGTGTTCCGGTAAGTATCCAATTTGTTTGCGAACTTCCATACTTGAGGTGATGATATCGTGATTACAAACCTGAGCACTTCCGGAAGTTGGGGGAATATAACAGGTAAGAATTTTCATCATGGTACTTTTACCGGCACCATTCGGACCCAAGAAACCTACAATTTCATTGTTGCCCACCTCAAATGAAACATTGTTAAGCGCTTTTTGCGTGCCGTAAAGTTTGGTAATATTTTGTACGGAAATTGACATTTTCTTTCCCTAAAGGTATTCTTAAATAGAGGGAAATCAAAACTGCGGCTCAATAAATTTTGAACAAAATAATTGGAAAAGGAAAACCAAGGTTAAATTTTGAGCACATTGGTTTCTACCCAACCTCTTCCCCAATCATTTTTTTCCTGTTCTGTCCATAATTCAGGGAAGAAAATTCTTTTTTGAAAACGCGGTGGCAAGTATTTTTGCCAGTTAGTTCCTCCGGTAGCTGCAACATCTCCTTCATTTTGTTGTAAATAACGCACTGCAGATTTGTAATGAACCAAAGGCCAGTTGATATTAACATTTACATCCAACTGTTTCATGGCGTTGATTAAATTGGTGTTGCTCTTTTCTTTATCATTTACGGAAAGATATTTCTGCCACATGTTTTTTGTTTTGAATTCGTTGGCCAAAGCAATAAATTGAGCTGAATATTTCTTTTCGAATTGTTTTAAAGTAAGTGTTTTCTTGCCGCTCTCTAATTCAGTAGCGCCTTTATTCCAATAGATGTACTGAAACATTTCTTCAATGCTTGCATTTTTTCCCGTATAGTTAGCACGAACATCTTTATCTACCAAATTAATAAAATCTGCACTCATAATTTCAATCATACGGTATTGCGCACTTTGAAATCCACTAGCCGGTAATAAGGCCATTCTGTAACGTAAAAACTGTTCCTTCTCCATACCATTAATCATAATTTCAAATGATTTGGTTAGGGCCTCAAAATAACGATTTACCCGCATAATGCGTTCTGCCATAAATGCCGGATCCAATTTATCTTTCCAACCGTTGTCCTGGCCGTTTGGTTGTATGTCTCTTCCGTTATTGGCAATTTGTTGTAGTTCGTGAATAACTAATTTGAAATAAAGCTCGGTTATTTGATGGTACATGATAAAAATTAACTCATCCGGAAAATCAGTCTTCGGATTTTGAAGAGTTAATAAGGTATCCACTTGGGTATAGTCCCAATACGTTAAATAGTTGGAAAGTAATAAACCGTCTAAATAACCGTCTAAATTCTGACCCATTTGGGCATATTTCTCTTCTAGTAACTTTATTTTATCTATAATTTGTTTTTCCATGATTTTATAAATGTAAGAATTTCTTTTTTTAAGGATAAATGAGTTTAGTCATATTAACTATTTTGAATATCCGGCCTTTTCAGCGGGATAGGCGTTAAATGTTCCCAATGCTTTGGCTACTAAACGCATATTATCATTTTCGCAAAAAACATCACAACTGCTTACTATAATTCTATTTCCTTTGCTTTCTACTTTAGAAACAGCCAGTAAAGTATTATTTAATTGAGCCGGAGAAATAAAATTGATTTTATATTCTACCGTGCTCACTACTTTGTTTTGTTCACAAACCGCACTTAATGCTACTACGCCTAAGGCAGCATCGCACAGGGAAGCAATTAAACCACCATGTGCTGCTAATGGAGTAGCTAAATGTTTGGCTTGAATGTTTAAACGATAATGTAACAAGCCGGACTTAATAATTTCAAAATCCATGCCAATTAATTGGCCGTATTGATTGTGTTTAATGTAATCTGAAATAAGTGGGTGTTGCATCATTTTTTAGGTATAATTATAGTGTCAAAGGAAGGTGAGTATGCGGTGAAAGAACCAAAAACATCTTTGTCATTACTATTGAGCATGCTTTTAATATTAGAAGGTGCACTAAACGGATTGCTGTTACTGGCTTTGTTTTGATAATAGGTATTCCAGAAATCGTATTCTTCTTTTCCGATTTTACAAAATTTCACTATAACGGTATCTCCTCTTTTAAAATAACCTTGTTCCGGATCATCTCTGAATTCCTGAATTTTATTGGGTTGTGGTCCGCGGTCATACGCAAAATCAAAGGATTTTCCGTCAATGTATTTATCATCAAATGCAGAGCCAAATGGTGCCGCATAAAAATCATCCTTAGTTATTCGTTTGGCAAACCAGCGATAAAAATCTCCAACACCGGCCGGTTCTGAAAAGCGTTGCCAAATATATCCTAAACTATCTTGCTCACCTTTAAAATAGAGGGAATCCAGTTTTGCCGGAGTGCGAATGCTGGAACTTGCATTATAGGTTTTTCCGTTTACTTCTATTTGCAATTGATAAGTTTTACCAACTTCTCCCTTTATTTTTAATCCGGCATAAAAGTAACCTATGCTTGGGTCTAACTCCACCAAAGTATCCGTTAAAATTCCATCGCTCACAATTACTTTTGCGCCTTTTATAAATGCTTTTTCCGGTGTAGTGAAATCAAACGTTCCGAAATAGGGAACCGACCAGGAAAGTAATACAATAGGCGGACCGTTAGTTTCAATGGAGGCTTCAACTACCACTTTTTGCTGGTAATCGGGTATATTTAGTTTTATATCTTTTCGGCAAGAATTAAAAAGCAAAGCGAAAAGAATCAAATATGTGATGGTAATTTTCAAAATTTAAAATTCCAAGTTATACTGGGTAATAGGGGAAATAAAGATACTTGTTTAGCTCCAACTTTAAGTGTTCCGTTGGTGAAATCACCCTGACGTGTTATATAAATAAAATACGGATTATAACGGTTGTAGGCATTAAACACACTTAAGGTAAAGCTGTGATGAAATTTTTTAAATATTTTTTTGGTGTTAACAATATTGGCCGTGTCTTTGCCGGCTTCTAAATATTCTTTTATTAATTTGTTTTTTCTTCTTTCGAGTTTTTTAATTCTATCAGGTGTATAAGTTGCGTTTAAGTCCAGTCGATGATAAGGCGCAAAACGATATGAATTTCGTAATCCGTAATCATGACTTTGGCTTCCTTCATATAGGAAAAATCCCTGAGGCAAAGTTCCTCTATTGCCTGTTCCGTATACCCAAACCAAACCAAAGTTGAATAATTTATTGGCATCGTAAGTTAAAACTAATGAGGCATCATGCCTGCGATCATATTTCGCTAAAAATTTTTCTCCATAATTTATGGCTTCAAATTGTCGCCAGGTCCATGATAAAGTATATCCAATCCATCCTGAAAATTTTCCGCGATTTTTTTTCAAGAAAAACTCAACACCATATGCCCAGCCATTGCCGTAAGTAAATGCATTATCCGGATTATCATAAACATTGTCGGAAGGTGTAGCTCCTTCTTTATATTCAATTTGATTGGTCATGGTTTTGTAATAGGCTTCAACGCTGGCCTCATAATTATTTTCTTTAAAATTTTGAAAATAACCGATCGCATACTGATCACTTTGTTGAGGTTTTACTTCTTCGGTGCTTGGCATCCAAACATCGGTTGGTAAACTTACGGAAGAAATACTTCCTAAATGTATGTATTGAAAATTGCGTGTGTAGGCTACTTTTAAAGATGATTTTGGCGTAATAGCGTAACGTAAAGATAGGCGGGGTTCTAATCCATTATAATTGGCAACTACTTCTCCGTTTTTATAATTTACCGTATCGGAAATACGCCCTAAAAAATCTTTTTTATAGCGAGAGAAGGGACCAATTTGAGTAAAATTCCCAAAACGTAATCCCGCATTTAATTTTATTTTTTGACTTATTTCCCAATCATCCCCAATGTAGACGGAAGCGTCGTGTGCGTAAAGTTTTACTACTTTTCCTAAATCAAATACGGTTTCACCTTGTTTGGCACTAACACTGGTAGGTACAAAAACATGGAAAATATATTGAATGCCGGTTTTGATATTATGTCTGGAGTTTGGATAATAATTAATATCATGTTTAATAGTATAATCGCTTATGCCGGATTTTATGGTTGCTTCAAAGTCGTCTTGACTGGCAATAAAACTAAAATCATAATTTGTAAAAATGGCCGAAGTATTAGAAAATAATTTGGTGTTATAAATATGATTCCATCTCAGGCAAGCGCTTGCATTTCCCCAAGGAATTTCAGTAGCAAATTCATCCTCATCACTTTTAAAATAAAAGCGGTCGCGGCCATAATACCCACTTAAATAAATGCGGTCTTTATCGTTAAGGATGTAATTAACTTTGGCATTAAGATCATAGAAGTAATAAGAAGTGCCTTTAAAATCCGATTTATCCAGCCAGGGTTTAGCTAAAATATCAATATACGTTCTTCTGCCGCTGATTAAAAAAGAACTTTTGTTTTTTACAATTGGTCCTTGAATCGTTAAACGTGATGATATTAATCCGATTCCGCCGTTTACTTCAAATTCCTGATTATTTCCATCTTTCATGGTAATATCGAGTACAGAAGATAATCTACCTCCATATTGCGCAGGCATGCCTCCTTTGGTGAGATTCACATTTTTTATGGCATCACCATTAAAAACCGAAAAGAAGCCCATTAAATGCGATGCGTTGTAAATGGGTGCTTCATCTAATAAAATTAAATTTTGATCAGGACCACCACCTCTAACATAAAAGCCGGTATTACCATCACCGGCATTTTTTACGCCGGGCAATAATTGTATGGTTTTAAGAATATCAACTTCTCCCATAAAAGCCGGAATTTTTTTTATTTCGGCCATGTCTAAATTCACACTGCCCATTTGTGTGTTACTCACATTTTCATTTCCGCCTTTTGTAGTTATTTCAATTTCGTCGAGTTGATTTTGGGCGGGTGAGCAAGCGATATTCAATTTAATATTTTTATCGAGCTCAATTATCTGCTCAATATTTTTATAACCGATATAGCTTACTTGTAAGGTGTATATCCCCTTTATGGCATTCAGTGAAAAAAATCCGTAAGCATTGGTGAAAACCGCCTTGTTCGTTTCTTTCAAAAGAACCGTTGCGCCAATAAGGGTTTCACCGTTGCTTGCATCTTTTATCGTTCCACTGATAGAAAAATTTTGCGCATGACAATTAAAAACACTCAATAATATAAATATACAAAACAGATTTTTCAAGCCACACAAAATTACAATTTTTAGGTCTTTCTTCGCTTAATTAACTAAAAGATTGTGCTTATGATTTTAACTTTGATTACTCATTTTCATTACTTATCTTTAATATGCTAATTGCATTCATGCGTTTATGATTAAAGATTTGGCTGTAAAAATTAAAAAATCAACCAGCATCCTTAAAATAGGATTGGTGTTTTTTACTATCGCATCTTTTCATGCTCAAAACCGAAAGCTAGATAGTTTAAAGAGCTTATTAAATGACCCCATTGATTCAACGCGAGCCAAGGCGCACAACTCATTAGCTTCTTATTACGCGAAGCGCGATTTGTTGTTAGCCAGGCAATATGTAAATCCGGCAATTAAAATTTCTTCAAAGGCGAAATACAAAAGAGGATTGGGAGATTCTTATTCAATTATATGCAATATCCTTATGAATAGTGGGAAATTTGATTCTGCAATTTATTATAATTCTTTGGCTGCTCAAACTTGGGAGGAATTAGGAAACCGTCCCAGGGTGGTTGCCATGCATGGATTTAGAGGAGATGTGGAAGAAGCAGCTGGTGATTATCATTTGGCGCGTAAAACCTTTAGTGCATGCGTTCAAGAATATGCTGAAATAGGAGATACCATTAATATGGCTGATGCTTATATACACCTAGCTCGAATGGCGATGGATAATGGTAAGTTAGATCAAGCTATGGAAATGTTTTTGAAGGCAAAGCAGTTATTTGAGCTATGTAGACATGAATGGGGTTTAGTAGTAGTGATGAATGATATGTGTACGCTTTATGGAGAGCGCAAGCAATTCGATAAAAAAATCAATGCTCAACGTAAAGTAGTAGAGTTATGTTATAAAGTTGGAAAATCTAACGAGGCTATTATAGGAATTGATAATTTGGGAACTGCATTTTTATCGGTTAACAATCTCGATTCAGCAGAATTTTATTTTATGAAAGCTTATCATTTATTAAAAGATTTACCTGAACATCGGGGACGTCCTTTAGTTTGGTCTCATCTGGCCGTGATCAATCATTTAAGAAACAGGCTGCCACAGGCAGAAAAATATTATTTTGAAACTAAGGCCATGTATGAAGCTGTAAATAATATGTCGTCATTAGCGGCTGTTTTCACAAATTTGGGAGAACTTTACTTTGATATGAAAAAATATAATCTATCAGAGGAGTATTATTTAAAGTCGAAAGAAATACATGAGAAATTGGATGCAAAACCTTCGCTTGAAAATGTATATAACGGATTAAGGAAATTATACCATGCTTTGGGTAAACATGATCTTTCTTTTGAATACGGCACAAAGCTTGTGGCATTAAAAGACACTTTATATCTTGAGAATAATCAAAAAGCGGTGGAAGAAATGGAGGCCAAGTTTAATAGTGATCAAAAAGAAAAAGAATTGGAATTGAAAGATAGTCAGCTATCTAATCAACGATCGGAGATCAAATCTCAAAATTTACAGAAAATGATACTTGCGATTGGCGCATCTACTTTATTAGTAATAGGAATTCTTTTATTAGTTGGAATGAATCGTAAAAGAAAAGCGAATTTGTTACTTGAATCTCAGAAGGAAGAAATTCTAAGTCAGAAACACATTATTGAAGAAAAGAATAAAGACATTACAGATTCTATACGTTATGCTAAACGAATTCAAGAGGCCATTCTGCCTGCTGATGAATTGGTGGATGCAGCTCTGCCGGAACATTTTATATTATATGAGCCTAAAGATATTGTGAGTGGTGATTTTTATTGGGTACAAAAACACGGTGATTTGAGTTTATTTGCTGTTGCCGATTGTACCGGTCATGGAGTTCCGGGCGCATTGATGAGTGTAGTTTGCAGTAACGCATTAAGTAGGGCAGTAAATGAAAAAAAGATATTTTCTCCAGCTTTAATATTAGATGAGATAAGTGCAATGATTAATGATACACTCAGGCAACAGCGGCAAGATAGTACGATTAGAGATGGAATGGATATTGGTTTATGTGTTTTGAATAGAAGAAACGGAAAATTACTGTACGCCGGTGCCAACAATCCGGTTTACTTGGTAAAGCATGGTGAACTTCTTTCATTGCCGGCAAACAAGCAACCGGTGGGTTCATTTTTAGAAGATTATGTTAAGCCTTTTACAGAACAAGAGGTTCAGTTGGAAAAAGGTGACTTGCTTTTTGTTTTCAGTGATGGATTTGCAGATCAATTTGGTGGGGAGAAAGGAAAAAAAATGAAGTATAAGCGACTACAGGAGCTAATTAGGCAGAGTAAAGAACTTCCTATGAAAGAAATTAAAAATAAACTTTTAAGTGAATTCAAAGAGTGGAAAGGAAGCCGAGAACAGGTGGATGATGTTTGCATACTCGGCATCCGAATGAGGGAGATTGCAAATTCGTAATTTGAATCAATTACACTTCAATTCAGTGGCCAATGCATTAAAATCAACCCCGTCAAAGTTACCGCTGCTCATCATTAATAGTACTTTATCTTTCCAATTTTGAGATTTTAGAAAAGTAGTAACCGCGTTACTTTCGGTAAAAACCATTAAATCCTTTCTCTTGAATGCATTTTGTACTTGTTCGGGATTTATTGCTTTTAGTTTTTTATGGGCAATGGTGTGCGGGTTAAAATAAACAAGAGCCACATCAGCCGCATTCATGGCACCATTGTACTCCTTTAAAAATTCTTCGGTTAAACTACTAAAAGTGTGCAGTTCCATGCAAGCAATTAATTTCCGATTTTTGAATTGATCTTTCACGGCAGAAGTAGTGGCTTTTAATTTAGAAGGCGAGTGCGCAAAATCTTTATAAAAATTAAAATTTTCGTTTTTAAAAACCAACTCAAGTCGTTTGGATGCACCCTTAAATGTTCGCATGGCCTCAAAAAACTTTTCATGGTTAATGCCAATTTTTTCGCATACGATTTTGGCACCGTTTAAATTCATTAAGTTATGATTACCAAAAATTTCCAAAGGAATATTAGCGTTTTTCGTTTGAAGATAGGTAATGCCATTTTCTATCTGATTGGCAGGAATTCCGTAAGGATGCTTGGATATAGCATTCTGAAAATTTTCAGCACACAGTTGATTCAATATTTGGTCTTCGCTGCAATATATTAAATGACCGTTTGGTTCAATGAGTTCAATAAATTTTCTGAATTGATCAATGTAATTTTCGAAAGTTGGAAAAACATTAATGTGATCCCAGGCTATTCCACTTAGTATGGCAATGTTAGGATGATACAAATGAAATTTAGGTCTCCTGTCAATCGGAGAAGCCAAATATTCATCCCCTTCAATTACTGCAAATTTAGCGGTTTTCGAAAACCGAACCATGGTATCAAAGCCTTCCAGTTGTGCGCCCACCATAAAATCGGTTTCTATTCCGGCTTCTTTCATTACATGTAAAATCATGGAGGTGATGGTCGTTTTACCATGACTGCCGCCAATTACAATGCGAATTTTATCTTTTGTGGCTTCGTAAATGTATTCTGGATAAGAGAAAATTTTTAATCCCAATTCTTTGGCTTTAATTAATTCAGGATTATCAGCTCGGGCATGCATACCAACTATTATTTCATCCAAATCATTGGTAATTTTTTCGGGAAACCAACCAATTTTTTCTGGTAAAAGCCCTTTTTTTTGTAAACGTGATTTGCTGGGCTCGTTAATTTCATCATCGCTGCCTGTAATTTGATAAGCCATTTCATGTAAGGCCAGCGCCATGTTGTGCATGGCGCTTCCACCAATTGCAATCAGATGAACTTTTTTCATACCTAAAAACCTGAAAGTAGTTTATAAATCTGATTTTGAATATTTAAAGCTTCTTGAATTCTTAACAAAGTAAATTTAATATCTGAAGGTTAAGAATTGTACAAAATGCTTCGAAAAGGATTGCCGTTTAAAAGCTTTTGACTATCTTGCCTTGTTTTGAAAATAAATAAGATATTAAGTATTCTATTGATTTTTGCTGCATTGGGAGCAAGCGCGCAAGGGAAGAGGAGTAATGTTGGTAAAAAGAAAAAGCCAATCGTTTACAATAAAAACAAAAAAGAGGAGAAACCACATTGGGTGTTTGGACTTGGGTGGAACGTAGTGGATGATAACTCGCACCCATTCAACAAACTTTTCGATATCAGAAAATCTTGGTTAATCAGGCCTTATCCAACTCAATTAATTGCCGACCGTTCTTCTAAAAATGGATTTTCGTTAGGTGGGGTATTTAATTTTAATGTGTACAAGCCAAGTAAACTAATTAACGGGACAATTGGTGGAGGAAGCGGATTATTTTTTTCACTGGATTTTTTAGCTAAATATCATTTGAAGGAGGTTATTCCTTTGCCGAAGTGGGCCGATCCGTATTTACCTTTTGGTACAGGATATACGCTGAGATTTGCTGCGCCGCATAGGCACACGGTGATGTTGAATATGGGTGTTGGTGCCAATTTTTGGATATATGAAGAGTGGATTGGGATAAACGTACAAAGCTTAGCTAAATTTGGCATGAAGGCTCCTATTTTTAAAACCGGCTCAAATTATTTGCAACATTCCATTGGAATTGTTGTGAAATTATTTTTGGATAAGAAAAAGAAATGGCCGTTTATTAAACCAAAATACCCTTGGGTACATCGTGATAAAGTAAGCCGGGAGCGCTATTAATTTAAAGAATTGCTCTAAACAATAAAAACAATCCTCCGGAAAGAATAATAGTTACCGGTAGCGTTAATATCCAAGCTAAAGCAATTGTTTTAATAGTACCCTTTTGTAAATTTTTAAGACCTTTTTTAGCCACCATGGATCCGGCAATACCCGATGATAACATGTGTGTAGTAGAAACAGGCAAACCATAAGCAGAAGCCATTCCGATACCGGCCGACGCAACTATTTCTGCACTGGCGCCCTGCGCATAACTCATGTGTTGTTTACCAATTTTTTCTCCAACTGTTTTTACAATTCTTTTCCAGCCAACCATAGTTCCTAATCCAAGCGATAATGAAATCATAATAATTACCCAAGACGGAGCATATTCTACCAGTTTTTTGGCTTTTTTAATTTCAGATTTTAAACGAGCCGATTCTTTTGCGGAAATAGAAAAGTTAGGACTTTTTAATAATTTCTCTCCTCCCTTGGTTATCTTCATGATGTCTGTTCGCACATCAAATCTATTTTTCAAATCAATATCGGTTGAATAAAATTTGTTGGCTATGGCCTCATGATAATGAACCCCGTGATTTTTAATATTATAGTAATGTTTGAATTCATCTTTGCCAAACTGAGTTGTATCTGTTGCAGCAACTATTGCTTCAATGGCATTTACATTGGCGTTTACACTTTGCAGATTTACCTTACTATCCATCGAAAACTGAGCCGGTAAAATTGCAATTAAAATCAACATAATTAATCCTACACCTTTTTGCCCGTCATTTTGTCCGTGAAAAAAACTAACCATACCACAAGTGCCCCAAAGCAACATCCTGATCCACAACGGGGGTTTTTTACCCGGAATAGGCTCTTTATAGATGACGTCGTGTTTTATAAAACGTTTAAATAAAAACATCACTAAAATAGCCATGGAAAATCCGATTAATGGTGAAAACAATAATGCTAGGCCCGTGTTTTTAGCTTTATCCCAATTTACAGCTGAACCACCAATATTGCCCGGAAGAAAATAATAAGCTAAACCTATGCCTAAAATAGCACCAATTAAAGTATGAGAGCTGGAAGAAGGAATTCCATAATACCAAGTGCCAAAATTCCATATAATTGCACTAATGAGTAAAGCTAAAACCATGGCAATGCCGTGATAGGGATTTGAATCAATCAAAGCATCCATGGGTAATAAATTCACAATGCCCATAGCAACAGTTATTCCTCCCAATAAAACTCCTATAAAATTTAAAATTCCACTATATACTACTGCAAAAGTGGGTTTCATGGAGTTGGTATAAATTACCGTTGCAACTGCATTTGCTGTATCGTGAAATCCATTAATAAATTCAAAGAAACAAGCTAATAAAAGGCATAAAACTAAAAATATGGCCAATCCTGTGGTTAATCCTAACATAGTTTTTTTGTTGTAATGATATTGGTATTTTAAACATTCATTGTTAAGCCAATGTTAAGTTCTGACATTCTTTAAAAATTATCAAAAATTAATCTGCGCCTGGAGCCTTAATAGATTGCCGGCCTGAAAGTTATCCTTCTTGGCAAAGTCTTCAAATCTTCTTTCAGACATGGTGTACATGGCTACAATTTCAAAATTTTTACTCGGTTCCCATTCCAATCCAAATTCGATTTCTTTCACTTCATAACTGCGGGCGTCTTTTTCGTGCTTTTTCCCTCCTTTATACATTTGTGCTCTAATGAAAGGATACAATAATTGTTTTTTAATCGCAATTTTTGCATTAAGTGTGGCGTAACCACCATACAAATCCATCACTTCAATAGAATCTGTAAGCTTATTGAATTGCGGACCTCTTCCTACATTGTATTCAGCTTGTAATCCAATGGGCTTTGGATACCAAACCAATGTGCCTGCCATTCTTTGGTCTAAGTAGTTTAAGTCTTTATTGGTTTTAACTCCTTTAGTTAAATTTTCTGTAGGAATAACATAATTACCGGTGTAAGCTTGCACGCCCGGTTCTATTATTTGACTACCGATTTGAAAAGGATAAGATAATCGGGAAACTACATGTTGTTCATTATTTAACTCCGGTTTATTAGCTGTTTGACCATTATAAGCACCAATGGCAAACACACCATAATCACCCGTTCCTTTATAGCCTTCTTTCACTAACATGCTGAATCGCTTGCGGATTTTTTTCGGAGCCCAATAAAAGAAAACACCTAAGTCACGCTCATTAGATAGTGCGCTATTTAAAGCATCGTTCCGATCTAAGGGTAAACGATTTTGGCTGGACTGCATGTTCTCAAAGCCATAAGGCACTTTACTTTGCCCTATTCTAAATCTGAATTCATTGTTATCATCTAAACCAATATCAAAATACGCATCGCGTATTTGCGCAAAATGCAAGCCAGTACTACTTGCTGAACTTGCAAAATCAGGCTGTATATAAAAGTAAACGCGTTTATTAATTTGTCCGTAAAATATGATACGAATACGCCTTAAGAAAAATCCACCATCTTTACCCCATGACTTATCACATTGCTCACATTTCAAATCAGGATTGGTTTCCAACAAACGATTGTATCTTGCCTGAACATATCCTCTTATTGAAAAATTTTCAAACCAGCCTTTAGCCTTGCTTACTAATGTAGTTACAGAATCTTTTTTGGGTGCAAGTACCAAAGCTGGTGGGCTGGCTTTTAGTACGGTATCAGGTTTTTGGGAAGAATGAATAGAATCGTTTTGCGCAAACAAACTGTTACATAGTAAAAGGATGTAAGAGATTAAAGTTAGAGGAAATACTTTCATTGTAATTTTTATGCAAACTAAACGTTACCAAATGAACATAACATTAGTTCATTGTTAAATAAATGTTAAGCAATTAAGGTTTATGAATTAAGATACTTTAATTAATTTAGCCTAATTACTTGAGAATTATAAGATAAAATAATATGAAGAAAAAGCTAGTTAAAGTTGGAGATATTGATTGCGGATCAAAAGATTTGTTTTTAATCAGCGGGCCCTGCGTGATTGAAGAAGAATTGATTATGATGAAAACCGCAGAGAAGCTTAAGGAGGTATCAGAAAGACTTAAAATAAAAATAATTTACAAGTCGAGTTTTTGTAAGGATAATCGCAGCAGTTTAAAATATTACGATGGTCCGGGTTTAGATAAAGGAGTAAAGTTGCTTGGTAAAATAAAAGAGCAATTTGGTTTTCCGGTATTAACCGATATCCATTCACACGAACAGGCTGCGCCGGCTGCTGAGGTTTGCGATGTATTGCAAATTCCGGCTTACTTATGCATGCAAAGTTCTTTATTGGTGGCCGCAGCGAAAACGGGAAAGGTGGTGAATATTAAACACGGACAATTTTTAGCGCCGGATAACATGAAGCATCCCTTAAATAAATGTATTGATGCCGGAAATGATCAGGTAATACTAACGGAACGCGGATATGTGTTTGGATATAATGATTTGATTGTTGATCCCCGGAGTTTTTATCATTTAAATAATTTAGGATACCCGGTTGTATTTGATATTACGCATTGTGTTCGTAAATACGGAATTCCGAGCTCTGATGCCAAAGGCGGCATGCGCGAATTTTTACCGGTATTAAGTAGGGCAGGCGTAGCCAGTGGAGTTGATGGTGTTTTTATTGAAACGCATCCGGAGCCTGAAAAAGCTTTATGCGATGCCGCTTCGCAATTATGTGTATATGATTTGGAAGAGTTTTTGAAGCCTTTGATTGAATTGCATGGGGTGGTTGGGAAGTATGATTTATAATGATTAGGCGTTTCCCCCCCTACAGGAAAATAATTATTTCATCTCGTGCAAAGCAATTTCGCAACGAAAGAGGTCATAAAAATAACACGAATGATCTAGGTGTTATAGCAAGTAATTATTTAATAACCGTAATTTTTTTGTGGAATTGATAACCTTTGTTAGTTTGAAGTTGAATTAAATAAATACCATCGGCGTAATTGTTCAAGTTTATTTCTTTTTGAATATTGGTTTTTATATTTTCCTCATGCATGATTTCCTGCCCTTTCATGTCTTTTATAGAATAAGAAAATATTTCATCATCGGCAAGTTTGGCGGCATACAATTTAAAAACGCCGTTGCATGGATTTGGTAAGGCTACAAACCGTTGCGCAAGTAATTCATTTTGTATATTATTAATTTGCTCCGGATTTTTGATTTGGTATTCATTAAGTAAAATATTTTGAATTTCATTTATTTCATTACTTGAATACTGATCAACCTCGCTACTTTCGGGAAATAAATCTGAATTAGATTTGGGATGCTCTACATAATGAATAGGAATTTCCGTGTTCATTAAATCGGTTTCAAAATCATTACTTCGGTAATCTTCATTTTTTGAACTTTGTTTTAATGCTAACGGATCATTGTTTCCCGAACAAATATATCTTTTAATGTAAGCTGAAAAATCACTTCCTAATTTAACTTCAAACCCTGGTTTATTGCCACTCTCGGGCAATAAGGTAATTTCTTTGCCTGCTCTATACTCTACTTTTGAACTATCGGTATTGTTTGGAGCAGCAGGAGATGAAGCAGCATAAATTTGCGCTCTGGATTCTAAATTTTGGAATAACTTAACACGTGCCGGTGCAATTATATATGTGACAGGGCCACCGGGACCGGGAAAATTAGTATAGGTAATCACCTCCTGATTCACTCCAATTAAATAAGCAACACCAGCATTTTGACCAAAAGGACCATTTAAAGGTATGTATTGTAAGGGCCAGGTTTGTTCATCGTAATTATCCATTAAATTATAGGCGTTTTTATAAGCACCGCTTTCAACAACACCGGGTTTATCATCTTTTTGATTTAAGTACTCATAATACAAATTATGCAAAAGCATATAATCTACTCCAGGATAATTACCAATAAATGCCCCGCCTTGAGTTTCACAATCTTTTCCCCTAGCCTTAGGGTGTTCTAATTTATCTTGTGAAGACCATTCATAACCACCATGATTACAGTTTCCAAAATTATATGGTCCTTTACAAGGTGCTTGAGAAATTGGGCTTGAAAAAAGAGATTCAGAACTTTGTATTGGCTGATTTTGATGCAATACTTTCCTTAATAATCGAGCCCATTGAACATTATTAACAGTTGTATGTGCCAACATCGCAGTTGAAATTGGAATCGGTACAGGTAAATAACCTCCTGGTAAAGGTCCTGGAATAAAAACAGGTGCGTTACTTCCTGCCTGAACATTTCCCAAAAAAACTGAAGCATCTTCAGAACCAATTATTGGGGTAGTTGGTGGAATAATATTTATGTATAGACCATTATAAGCAGTAAAGCCTGTTGTTAAAGACATTGCATTTTGATTACTATTACAAGGCCAAGGCCATGGATATTCATTTTGAATATAGCAATACATTTTAGCCATTGGATAAGAATAAGGCCACATATGTGCGCCTGCAGTTAAGGTTACTCCATCAGGATATTCTAACAACCAATCTAAATTATTGTTGCCAAATTGCCCCCCAGTAAAATAATTATAACAGCGTGTGGCAATATTTCTTATTTCGGTTTTAATATCAATTACCCCATCTGAAAATTGTTTGGCCTGACCATTTTCATAATAAATCGAATTGTTAGGTAAATATTTAATTAATAATAAAAAAGCATTGAACATGGAATAATACTTATCATGATTAATTGATAAATCTTCTATTGGTTGATCCCCAGGTGCTCCAATAAATCCTGAGAAATTACAGAATTTATTATCATCAGATAATTTATTAATGCTATGCAAGCCAGTAAAGCTGATTGAATCTTTCGGTTTAGAATTATTATATTCTTTATAAGCATAATTAAAATGTAAAAAGTTTTGTGAAGAGGTTAAGCTATCAAAATAATTCAATGGCATATCTTCTCGTAACAAAAAACCATTTCTTTGTAAAGGAAACCGAGAAATAATATCGCTGCCGGGAGGTGATTGTGACCAAAACTGATCTGCTTCTTCATCTAATCTGTTGTAAGTTTCAAGTATGTAATAAATTTCGCGAAGTGTACCATTTGTACTTTGATTTGCACGACTTAATAATTTATATTCTAATGCAAGTGTGCTTAAATATTGGTTTACTATATCTATTTGATCTGGACCTACTTTAGCGGTGAATAAATCATAACCGTCATACTCGTAGTTTCTTTCCGCAAAACAAATACAATCTCCTTGTGTCCCACCTAATTTAATAAAATCGTTCAAAAATCTAGTTTTGTAATACCAATATAATCGGTGCGCCCTTTGATTTTCTTGAAAACTTAATGATTGGCTTTTAAGTTGGGAAATAAATATTAGCAGCAAATATGTGAAAAGTGCTTTTTTCATTGAGTAAAAATGATTTTGTATGAATTTTCTAACCTATAATTACTTTGTAAAATCAATTCCTTTTTAGTAAGCTTAGTAATATTCCAATCTTTATTATCAATATTTTTCACTTCCGGGAAAAGTAAACTTCTTGAGCAATAATTTATATTATTTATCATTTTACATTGGGCAGAATCTTCTGTGTTAATTGTATGATCATAGTCCAGCGTTAAATGTTTATATGCTAAACCTATTTTCCCCTTATAGTTATACAAAAATGTTTTCGCAGAGTATGTAACAGAAGGGTCTGCTTCTTTCGCATAAGTAAACGTAATATACTTCTCATAAAAATCCGGTATCCCCCCAGTATTTATTAAATAAGTAGAATCAATTCCATTTACTTCGTATTTTTTCAACTTCCATGTTTTGCTGTCTCCTACCTTATTACCACCAAATAAATTTTTGCAGGTTCTTCTAATCCAGCCTCCCTCATCGTACTTTTTGCAGGTGAGTAAAGTGAAACTTGTCAAAAGGAGTATAATATATAAGATGATTTTTTTCATTCGGGGGTTTTAATTTTTTAGTTTTTGCTGTAGTAAAGCGTTTTCTTTTTTCAAGGCATTTATCTCCTTTTTCATTTCAATTAAATAGAGGTAAATGTTTTCTATTTTTTCCAACTGCAAAGCTTGCATTTGCGCTAAATCAAGCCCTAACTCTTCTTTCTGTAATTCCTGAGCAGAGGGGATTCCGGGCAAATGCTCATGTTTTACAATATAATTTTCTACTTTATCAAGCGGCGCTAAAACATAGTTTTGCTTAAAAACATAATCGGGCCAAGGGTTTTGTATGCTTACTTTTATTTCACGAGCCCCAATTTTTCCGTTTACGGTAAGCATATAATTACTACTGGTATTAAACTCACCACCAATTTTTGTTCGGCCATCGCCAAACACTGTAAATAAGGAAGCGCCGTTATCATTTAATTGCGCAGAAATTATACGAACATTTGCATCAGTGCTTAAGAACTTAACTCCATTTATAGTTTGATTATTAATTAATAAGGAATGTGCATTATTGAGTATTTGTGTGCTTGGAAAACCAATTTGATTATTAATGCCCATACTGGTATTACCATTGCCATAAACCGCAAATGTTTCGGCATTGGAATTTTTATTGAATGCAATCAAGGCTTTTTGGGCTGAAAAACACATGGATTTTATGCCATTTCCATTCCATCCATCTACATTAAAGCGAGCCGGGTTGAGGGGCGTTGGCATACCTACGGATATTGGCCCTGTATCATCCAGAAAAAATAGATAATTGAAACTATTTACACTGCCTGATGGTTTCCAAAAATTTAAACCGGGGACGGATGTATTACTAACAGGTAAATATTCTATGCCCCAATCGCCGTTAATACTGGGTGTACCCCCATCAAAAATAATTTGAGGACCACCAAAGCTGTTCATTCCACTTAAACGAGCCACGCCCTGATGAAATTGATATTCGGGTCCATTAGTGCTTCCGGGATTTTGAATGCCAAAACCAATTTTACCATCGGGCTTTATCCACTGCCTTTTTACATCATTGGCTTTTAAAATAAAATCGAATTGATCACAGGTGCCAATATCAGAAAGTCCTTGATTGGGGGTGTTGTTTAATACGGAAATATTATTTCCCGCTAAATTCCAATTTAATCCGGCAGGATTACAAGCCCATGTTGGTGGTAAAGCCGGCCCCTTAAATAAATTACCATTATTGTCACTCAAAATTTGTGAAATACCTCCACCCGATAAAGTGGCCATTTGAACGGAGTTGGCAAATACAGCAGGACCATTTGCATATAATGAGCCTTCTACTTTTAAATCCTGCTGTGCTGAAACATCGTCCATTACTGTAAGCGTTGAATTCACCATCATGGATTGCGTTTCCATAGAACCCATAGTTGTAAGCGTATTATTTACCTGAATACTATTGCAGGTAAAAGTTGGTGGTACTTGAGCGTGTATTGTGTTTGCAAGTAGCAAAAACATTAGAGTTAAAATTGCATTATAGCCTGCCTGAGCAGTTTTTAGCTTGAGGGGGTAAAAATTGTTTTCATGAAAATGGATTGGTATAACGAATATATAACAAATTTTTTATAAAACAAATTTAAATGAACATTTCTTTTTGAGTTAATCTAGGCCACTTAATTGTGTATTAAAAAACTTTTGTCTTTTAATGCAAGATAAGTTTTAAGTAAAAAAAATTCAAAAGACAAAAATTCATGTATAAAATTTATGGTTAAAAAATTAAACAACTGTTGCACTATATTTAGTTTCATACTTATAAAAATAACAATGATATTATCAGAATCTATGAGTTTGAGAAATAGTGAAGATAATCAGACAAGCAATGTCGATGGATTTAAATGGAATGAGTTATTCGTATATTAGTAATAAAAAAAACCCGAAGCATTCACTTCGGGTTTTTTTCTTTAACCTAAAACAAAATTTATTTTACTTCTTCAAAGTCAACATCGGTTACGTTTTCACCGTTGCCTTGTTTGCTATCGTTTTGAGGACCTGCATCATTTTGTGCGCCGGCATTTTGCTGATCTTGTTGTGCTTTGTACATATCCTGACTGGCGGCACTCCAAGCATCATTCATTGTTTTTAATGCGGCTTCAATTTTTGCTATGTCTTTTGATGCGTGCGCTGCTTTTAATTCTGTAGCGGCACTTTCAATGGCACTCTTTTTATCGGCAGGAATTTTATCGCCATATTCTTTCAACTGTTTTTCCGTTTGGAAAATCATGGCATCCGCTTCATTCAATTTATCTACTTCTTCCCTCGCTTTTTTATCGGCATCGGCATTGGCTTCCGCTTCGCGTTTCATTCTGTCGATTTCTTCCTGGCTTAATCCACTCTTCGCTTCAATACGAATGTTGTGTGATTTTCCGGTGGCTTTGTCTTTTGCACTTACATTTAATATACCGTTGGCATCAATATCAAAAGTTACTTCAATTTGCGGAACACCGCGCGGTGAAGGTGGAATTCCATCTAAATTAAATTCACCCAACTTACGGTTATCACGCGCCATTGGACGCTCACCTTGATACACTACTATTTGTACTGAAGGCTGATTGTCGGCCGCCGTACTAAAGTCTTGCGATTTTTTAGTAGGTATAGTGGTATTACTTTCAATTAATTTAGTGAATACACCGCCCATGGTTTCAATTCCAAGAGATAAAGGAGTAACATCTAACAACAATACATCTTTTACTTCGCCGGTTAATACGCCACCTTGTATAGCTGCTCCAATAGCAACCACTTCATCCGGATTTACACCTTTGCTTGGTGCTTTACCAAAAAACTTTTCTACTGCAGTTTGAATTGCCGGTATACGAGTTGAACCACCCACTAAAATAATTTCATTGATATCGCCTGTACTTAAACCTGCATTTTTTAAAGCAGAACGGCAAGGCTCAATAGTTCGTTGAATTAATTTATCAGCCAAGGATTCAAATTTTGCGCGGCTTAAAGATTTTACTAAGTGTTTAGGTATACCGTTCACCGGCATAATGTATGGTAAGTTAATTTCTGTAGTAGTTGCGCTTGATAATTCGATTTTTGCTTTTTCAGCTGCTTCTTTTAAACGTTGTAAGGCCATTGGGTCTTTACGAAGATCTATGGCTTCATCTTTTAAAAATTCTTCGGCTAACCAATCAATAATTACCTGGTCAAAATCATCACCACCTAAGTGAGTATCGCCATCTGTAGATTTTACTTCAAATACACCATCACCTAATTCAAGTACAGAAACGTCATGTGTTCCACCTCCGCAATCGAACACCACAATTTTCATGTCTTGTCCTTTTTTATCCATGCCGTAAGCAAGGGCGGCAGCAGTAGGTTCGTTGATGATACGTTTTACTTTTAAACCTGCAATTTCTCCGGCTTCTTTGGTTGCCTGACGTTGCGCATCGTTAAAATAAGCCGGCACTGTAATAACAGCTTCGGTTACTTCGGTACCCAAATAATCTTCGGCTGTTTTTTTCATTTTTTGAAGAATGATGGCAGAGATTTCCTGAGCCGTATATTTTCTATCGTCAATTTGCACGCGAGGTGTACTGTTATCTCCTTTTACAACGCTGTATGGCACTCGCGACACTTCTGTGCTTACTTCATCAAAAGTGTGTCCCATAAATCGTTTAATTGAATAAACGGTTTTTGTAGGGTTGGTGATAGCCTGACGTTTTGCAGGGTCGCCCACTTTTCTTTCGCCGCCTTCTACAAAGGCTACAACAGAAGGTGTGGTACGCTTTCCTTCATTATTTGCAATAACCACCGGTTCATTCCCTTCCATTACTGCAACGCAAGAGTTGGTGGTTCCTAAGTCTATTCCTATTATTTTTCCCATTGTTTTATATTTTGCTTATAGGACTTCAATAAATATGCCAAAGGAAAAGAACAAAGAAATGGGTGACAAGCTGTCAGAATTCTTAAAAAACCGAGAAATAATGACTGAATCTAATCCGTAAACCCTATAAAATGACAGTAATTCTTAATTACAAAGAGGTAGCGTATTGCCGGTTGTCAGGAATTTAAATTTGCAAGTGATTGAGCTATAAGCAAACATATCTTTAAAAGGAATGGCCATTTCTCTTTCGATGGAGTAGGTAGATCTGAAGGTGAAAATACCCAGTGCCTTTTTATCATCAAAATTAGAGTAAAGCGGTTTTTCTTGAGCAATACTTAATGATGGTGAAGTATATTCGAGGTAATCTAAGTATTCTTCAGTAGTTTTATACACCCGAAATTCAATTTTGTACATTTTTCTACCTACGATTTCATTAATAGGTTTAGATGAATTATTCATTTCAATTTCCACATTATTTAATAAATCTAATCTTCTAAAATTATAAGTTAAGAATGGACCCTGGTTATTTTGAGCCACTGCATCTTTTGTAAGAAGACGAGGAAAAGAATGTTTGATATAATGATATTCATTAATGCCCGAATTCAGAGAGTCATAGTAATGCAGGCGAATTTCCAATTGATAAAGTATTGCATTAGCTTTTGGTTCTATTTTTATTGAAAAAGGTTGATTGTTTGCTAATTCTTTATCGTAATTAATAAAAATATTTTGGTCAGTTAGATTATTTACATTGTCAGGGTCGCCATAGTAATGATGGAATGGATACCAAACTGTATAAGACGAAGGGATGTTATTAGACAAGGAAGTTGCTTTTGCTGTGAATTCATTTCCGCTTCTGTTATTTTTTACTTTTAATCTATATTCACCTTCACCGTATAATACATCGTAAGTCACATAAACACGTTGGGTTCTTGAAAACGCACCGGGCTCGGCGGTAACTACAGAATCCCTAAAAGTTATTTCGCTTTTATTTCCTGTAGGGGTAGCGGCAACTTTTGCCCCATTCACAAATCTTTCCATTGTAACGGTAATTTCGCCCGCAGGGTAATTTATAGAATCAGAAACTAATGCCATTTGATTAGCATCACCTTCACCCAAAAAAACTTTGTTTATCCGAATCATGTGAACGCTTTCTTCAGGATTTAGAACAGCGTGAATAGATGGTAATTCTTTATAAGGAGCGTTTAATTTCAATTCGTTTTTGCAAGATTGGAGCAAAACAACTGCGGGTAAAATAAAGAGCAAGTGTAGTTTCATAAATTAGCTTTGCGGAGACTCGGTTATTTTAAATTCGGTACGTCGGTTTTTGGCATGCTCTTCATCATAACAATCAACGCCATTTACACAACGATTCAATAATTTAGTTTCGCCATAACCAACTGCCTTTAATCTTTTTTTATCGATTCCTTTTGAGATTAAATAATTTACAGCGTGTTGCGCTCTTTTTTGTGATAGTCTTAAATTAAAATCATCACTCGCTTTAGAATCGGTGTGCGAACTCAATTCTATTAAAAGTTTTGAATTTGAATTTAAAACGGTTATTACTTTGTCTAATACTTTTTGTGCTGCATTATCAAATTTGTAATCGCCGGAAGCGTAATAAATATTTTCAATGATAGTAAGTTCTTTCTTTTTGTTTTTATCGTTTTGTTTGTTTTTCAGCATCATTACTTCCATCCAAGGGTCGTCAACTACAAATTCGCCCAATGCTGTTTTATCGGCATCCAGCATTTTAAAGGTAAATCTACCATAGCCATCTTTATCTATCACTTTATAAATTCTTCCTTTATTATCGGCGATATAAATTCTTTTTACTCCGCTTAATACCGGGTCTTTCTCATCGGTTTCAAATAAATAATTTTTATCACCTTTTAAGTTTTTAAAATTAAATTTTCCGTTTTCGGCAGTAATTACTTCCTGAAGTTCTGCTTTAGAGCCTTCTTCTTTAATTTTAAATTTAGCTGAGGCTATTGGTTTTTTATTTTGATCGTACATGTAACCGAAAACATCCATGCTCAGGTTAACATCTTCCACGTCCATTTCCTTCATCAAACCTTTGTCGGCACTCAACACTTTAAATTTAAATTTACCGGAGCCTGTATAAAATGTTTTGAGTTCTTTACCACTTTTGTTGGTTAAAATAACTTTAGTATTGTTTGGCAAATTAATATCTGTTTCTTCTATGGAAATTAAATAATTCTGATCTGAAGGAATGTTTCTGAATGCAAAAGCTCCAAATTCATTAGTGGTTATTTCCTCTAAAACGTCGCCGGCATCGTTCGTTAATTTTAATTTAGTATTCTTAATGGGTTTACTTGGGCTCTCGCCATATAATAAATTACCAGCAAGTGTTAAGTCATCATCGGTTTGTAAATCAGGTAAACTGTTGGGATCAAAAGGTAAATTTTTAAATACAAATTTGTTATTTCCTTGTTTGTTGGTGATACGTTGAACCACATTGTTCTTGTCTGCTAAGAAATACCGAGCCTTACCGGTAAATTGCGGGTCATCCGTATCAATAATGGCCATGTATTTTTTATCCGCGTCAAAATTTTTGAATTCAAAAAATCCTTTGGTGGTTGTTTTTACACTGTCTATTCTTTTTCCGTTGGTTTCTGCTAAAATAACTTTAATTCCTTTGGCCGGATCATTACCGTTTTCGGTCAGGTAAACTGTTCCAGAAATAATTAAAGCTTTATCGGTGTATTTATACCAATAGATATCGTCTTTTCCTTTACCGCCGGTACGATTGGATGAAAAATAGCCTATACTATCATTTAAAAAAGTAATTCCGAAATCATCAAAACTGCTATTGATATTCAACCCTTCATTCCGAATCAAAATCCATTTTCCTTCAAATAATTTTGCCGAATAAATATCTAATCCTCCAAACCCGGGCAGGCCTGTAGATGAAAAATATAAGGTGCCGTCTTTTCGGATTGTTGGGAACATCTCATCTGCACTGGTATTAATATCCGGACCTAAATTTACCGGTTTGTCCCAATCTGATCCATTCCATTTACAGAACCAAATATCTTTTCCGCCGTAACCACCGGGCATATCGCTGGTAAAAAAGATAAAGTTGTTATCGTAACTGATACTTGGATGGGCTACAGAATAATTATCGCTATTGTATTTAAACGGTGTGATATCTTTCCATTTTCTTTCTTCCCCTTTGGCCACAAAAATTTGCGCGGTATTTATAAAATTCTTTTTCTTTTTATAATTAACCCTGGTGAAGTAAAAAGTTTTTCCGTCGGCGCTTATACTTCCCGGGCCATCATGGTATTCGGCATTTATTCTTTTAGAAAGTGTTTTAGATTTTTTTGCTTCTGTTCCATGAATATCGGTAACGTACATATTTAAGTAAGGCTCGCCATTATAGTCGTTTACCGAATAATCAACAAAATTAAAAGATTCCTTTTCCGCAACAAAAGCCAGTTTGTTATTAAATACCAGAGGCGAAAATTCTGATTTCTCTGTATTAATTTTTTCAATATTTTTCACTTCATATTCGATGGGTTTAGACATGTAGTATTTTATTTCTTTACAGAATTTAACGGCTTTAGATGCATTTGCATCTTTGGGATTCAGTTTCAGGTATTTTCCGTATTGCTCAACAGCCTCGGGGTATTTGTTATTGGTTTTTAAAACCTGTCCGTAATTGAAGAATACTTCTGCCGGAACTTGATGACTGATGGCCAAAGCTTTTTTATAGGATTCTTCGGCATTGGCATAATCATTCAGATTTTTATAACAGTCGGCTAATTTTAAATGAGCCTCTTGATTTTGAGATGAATTTCCCTTTAAGGCTTTTTTATATTTTGGAATAGCCTTAAAGTACTGTGATTTGGAATAATAAGCATCTCCTTTACTGATTTGAGTAAATGCAAAAACCGGCAGTGCGAAAAGTAGAATGAGTATTTTGATTTGCATAATTTTAAAGGAAACGCGGTGAAATAACTTTAGATTTAACTTCAGGAATATCAAATCCCAACATAATTTCATGTGATGAACCAAGCGATCTTCTGATTCCGGCGCCGCTGTCGTAACTATAACCAACGCGGAATCTGTTGCTAACGTAATATTGAATTAAAAATCCGGGTCCGTAATCACTTCTTACAAAGAATCCCAGCCACAATTTTTTTAATAAAAAGAAATTTAAGTTTAAATCCATATTTCCAATATCAGCTTCTGTCACTCTTCTTAACATTATTGTAGGAGCAAAAATACAGTTTTCATTTAATTGAAACGATCGTCCTGCTGTTAAGAACAAATGGGTTTTGGGATGATAAGCCAATTGACCGGTAGCGGTTGTAATTTGATAAACATTGCTGCTGGCCACGTGACTAAAACTAAAGCCAAAGAAAAATTTGTTAGAGCGCAAATAGGTTCCTCCGCTTAAATCCAATTCACCTGCTTTTTGATTTTGTAAAGTTGATGAATTTGTTTCAGGTGTTTTAAAGGTTAGCTCCTGAAAATTAAAACGGTAACTATTGTACCCGGCGTTTAATCCAAAGGACAATTTATATTTTTGACTCAGTTTTAAAATGTAAGCTATGTTGCCATAAATGGCAGTTAAATCTCTTGGACCCAAACGATCATTGAATAGAGTAACACCAACGCCTAATTTTTTATTTAGAATAGGCGTGTGTCCACTAAGGCAAATTGTCCTAGGCGCACCATCAATGCCGGCCCACTGTTGTCTAACAGCCCCGATAATGGAAACGCCGTCACGAGCCCCCGCATAAGCGGGATTAATTATCATTTGGTTAAATTGATATAAATTATATTGTGGGTCTTGTTGCGCAAAGAACGACACACCATAAAAAAATATTACAATTAAAATACTTAATTTTTTCATTTCCCTTTTATTTTATTAATTCAATCCATCCTTTAATTGGGGTTCCGTTTCCTAAATCAATCAAGTAGAAATAAGTTCCTCCGGAAAGATTTTTATTTTTTGGCCAATAAACCGTTTCATTATCGTATCCTGATTCGTTAAATAATACCTTTCCCCATCGATTAAAAATGGTAACGTTATTGCGTTTAAATTGTCCAATGTTATCAATTATAAATTTATCATTGTTATTATCTCCGTTTAAGGTAACAGTGTTGTATATTTTTATTTTACAATCCGTATCAATTTGAATACTCACAAAACGTTTAAGAGCACAGCCATTTTCATCAATAATATTTACACTATAATTTTCTGCAGTAACCGGTTTTACAGAAATGCCTTCCACATCGGTAGCAATTATTGAACCACTGGCGGTAGACCATGTATAATTTTGTGCGCCTAAAAAGGAAATGATAGACGAGTCGCCGGGACATAAAGGATTTTTAGAAACCAGCAAAGGTTCAGTGGAAATAGAGAAGTTAGTTATGGTAAACTGATTGGCGGCCGTACAGGTGCTAATAGGATCGAATGCAACAACGGTTACAACACTTGAGCCGTTAATTGGAGGAGAAATAAATAAGGAACCTGAGCCTATTGGATTAATGCCATCGTACCAACTGTATTGATAGGTGGATCCATTTCCACTGGCTTCAACACTGGCTTTTTCATCCGGACAAACTTCCGGTTTAGGATTTGAAATGCTAAAAACAGGAGTTGATTTATTGGTGATAACTACAGTGTCCAACATAGTTCGTGCGTTGATTGAACAAGTTCCTACACCGGAAGGGAAATTAAAATGTAAAACCGGATAAAATTTTCCGGTTGTGGTAACAGTATATGGATTGCCAGAACCTAATAAATTTCCGGGTGTTTCATACCAATCCACAGTATGATTGGGTAGAAGAGAAGGTGAAGGTAATGCTGTTAAAGCAACAGGAGATCCCGGACAAACGGTTGTGCTAATTGGAGTAACGCCAAGCTTTGTGGAGAAATTTGGAATTACACCAACAATTCCGCCGGAAGGATTTTTCCAAGGTTTTATAAATATATCGGTTCTTAAATTATTATCAAATCTTCCAATGTTAACTTCTTCTGAATGTAATGATAAACTTCCGGTACCAACAACAACAAGAGAATTTGCATCAAAAGGAATTAATGAATTAGTAAACGGTCCGCCATGCATTAAAACAACCAGGAAGTTGTTATTAATACCAATAATGTCTAGGTAACCATCTCCGTTAATATCACCACACTTAAAATCAGTAGGCATTAAAATATTATTGCTTGGAGTAGAGGAGACTATAGGTAATTGAAAAGTATTAGGAACAGAAGGTAGGGAATAGGTATTAAAAGCAGAAGTTGCCCCATTATAAAAAGCAAAGCCTAATACCGTATTGCCTGCAGTTTTTGCTCTAGCAAGTGCTATCAAATCGTTAACGCCATCATTATTTACATCGATAATTTCAACTTTTGAAACACTGATTTTTGCACTCACAAAAGGTATTAAGTTGGCGGTATTTACATTTTTAACTACGAATTGTAAGGCTCCTGGTCCGGAAGTGACATTTTGTAAAACACAAACATTATTTGTGTCGGCCTTGTTGGCTAACACTATTTCATTGGTGTTATTTCCGTCGTTATCAAGATTCCCGATGGAAATATTAATCGTATCTTTTCTATTAATTTTATTGAAATTAAGATTGGCATTTAGTGGTGGAGTGGTATAATCTAAGCTAAAACTGGCATTGTTTAGACCACTAGAAATATTTCTGTATACAAGGGCTATGTGACCAAGTGTTCCTGTAACTTGTGAAGTAAGTATAACAATATCATCCAAATTATCATTATTAAATTTCCCGGCTTTAATATAATTGGGATGATCTTTATAAATACTCGGTGAATCGTAATGAAAACCTCCAAACTGGGTAAAAACAAATGCAGATTGGTTAAAATAAATACGAACACTGTCACCTACACTTACGGCCAGATCCAAATCCCCATCCCCATCAAAATCTCCGGCATCTAAAGAATTATAATTACTGGTTTGTATTCCTGCTACTGTCACTTGGTTAAATCCACCTGTTGTGTTATTGGCATAAACAAGAATTCTCTCTCCAAGCGTATCTGCAAGCACAACATCATCAAAGCCGTCACCGTTCAAATCACGAACAACCAAATTTTTTGTTGGTTTTACCGGGCCCCCTGATATATTAACCACCTTATCTAAGCAAACATTTTTAGATGAATAGGGAAGAAAGACTTGCGAATTAAGGAATAATCCCGAGCCAAGTAATAGTATGATTAATATATTTTTCATTCAACTGATTTTCAAAATTAACAATTAATTATTGATTAATTCAAGCCAACCTTTTAACACTGCGCTTCCATCACCCAAATCGATAACATAAAAGTAAGTTCCTGAAGTGTATGATTTGGAATTATCTTTTTCGGGCCACGCATTTACGCCATTTTTATAATTTTCGGTATTAAATACTTGTTTACCCCAACGTGTGTAAATCTGAATTTTATTATTTGGAAATTCTTCAATGTTGTCAATTACCCACTGATCGTTTATGCCATCGGCGTTTAAGGATACACCGGTATAAATTTTAATTTTACAAGGTCCGTTTAAATCTTCAATAGTTTCGTTAAATTGATTGAGTGTATCAGTTTTTGCTATGCCATTATAAGCGTATTTGATTTGAATTTTAATATTATAATTTCCGGCCTTTAAGCTATCCACTTCAGCACAAGTACTATCCGGACATACGGAATTAGGTGTCCAAATGTATTTAACTGAATAGTTAGTAAGACTTGTGTTCAGTTCAATTTTAATTTTACCATCATTTTTGTCAGAACAGGATAAATTATTTTTAATAATATTTCCGGCAATTAATGGAGAAAAATAAAAAGGTTGTAAAAATCCTTCGGTTAAAAGAATATTATTATTTGGCCCTTGTGTTTGTGTAAAAGGTTCTCCTATATTATCTGTTATATAAATTCCGTTTACAGCAGTGGTGTAATGTTTACCGGCCGAATTTATTACTTGTGGAGTCACTGTTTGTGAATTAACAAGCAGCGTAGAAAGAGTTAATATGTAAAATAAATATCTCATTATTCGATAATTTGATAGTTAATATTAAATGTTCCCGGACTTACGGTTACCGGGAATCCGCCTCCCGTAGGTCTGTATACCCGAATGGAAAAGCCTGTTAAGCCTGGGCTAACTACCATTAAATCCAAGCCCTGCATGTCACTGGAAGGTGTTAAGTTTATAATCGGAATACTACTGTATGGCTTGTTAAATACAATCGGAATTTCAATAAAGTTGGCCCCTGCAATCATGGTTGAAGATCCTACATTAATATTTAAGGTTCCTCTAACATCGTTGCAATTAGAACAAGAATTTCCCGTGAGTACAAAACCTCCTTGTACATTTACCGATGGAGTTGTAATATTTTGGCCTGTTGCTTTAATATGTCCGTTTTCTACCCATAAGGCAAGTGCTGATGTGATTCCAATTCCGGAAGAAGCTTTTATGGCCGGACCAACACCGTTGTTAAATCCTTTAACTCCGGCTCCCATTCCATTATTTTCACCCCTAACGCCTGCTGTAATGGAATTGGTAAGATTAGTTACTGTTCCATAAACACCTGTAGTTCCATTAACTGAGTTTGTGTTAACGCCGTAAACTCCGGCGCCTTGCCCTTTATTTTCACCTTTTAATCCGGCTGCAAATTGATCACCATTATTAGTTAATGCATAAACACCATGCGCATTAGAATTATCACTAAGCGTAAAATTGTTTATTCCCGCTATAGCTGCTGTACCTGAACTTACAACACCAAGAACTCCGAATCCACTTGTTGAGGATCCATAAATTCCGGGACCGGCATTTCCGTTTCCACCAAAAATGGTGGCTTGTGTTCCGCTACTCTGACCTTGCAAAGCAGTATTAGCACCAACTGAGCTTATAATTCCTGTTCCGCTTCCTAAATGAGATAAGCTTAATCCGGTGCCGGTATTTCCATTGCCCATATAAATGTTTACTCCCTGTCCGGTTGTTGAAGTTTTAAAAACATGTAAACCAACGTTAGTACCATTGTCGTTGATCCGAACTGCATCAACGGCATTTCCTGCTTCATTCGTAATTTCTGTTTTACTTAAAGGTGTAACAGTGCCGGTTCCGATTCCCACGCGATCACTGCTGTTAAATAAATGTAAGTATCCGGGTTTTTGAACCCATAAACCTGCCGGAACCACACCGGTTGCCTGCCATTTTGCTTGACCGTTCGGCATGTATGTTAATACATCACCCACGGATGCTCCAACTGTGTTTGTTCCAATAATAAATAATGAATCATTAAATATAACTTTTCCTTGATCAAATACAGCTGCCAATTTATTAGTGCCCGGACTTCCAATAGCTGTGGCATATAAGCCGGTGGCTGTTGAAGTAGAACTTGATCCATATCCAATGCCTAATAAGCCAACCCCGAGACCGTTACCAATTCCCATACCATGGGTTCCAACACTCAGCCCATTTCCGTTATTTATTCCAGTAAAATTTCCACCATAAATGGCTGAAGAAAAGGAAGAGCCAATGACAGTTGGTGTGTTACCTGCAATGATAGACCTAAAGCCGGCGCCTTTACCTACCATATTCGGATGATATGCAAATACTACGGTTGTATCTAGTAAAGAGTTTGTGGTTACGTGTAATCTGCTTCGTAACCCGGCCGGGTATAAACCAATGCCAACATGGCTTCCATCATTCGTCAAATTGGAATCCACATTCCAGGTTAATCCATCCCAACGAAGGGTTTGTCCGTTTTTTGTTCCGGAAGGTAGCGAGCCATTACCGGATGATTTTGCATATAGAGCAAATGGTACTGAAACTAATTCTTGAGCGCCTAAAAAATTAAAACCTGATCCCGTATTGATGTTTACGGTAAGTGTATAAGGGCCATTTTCCCAGGTAATTGTGTTTGATATGGCAGAGGTTGCTCCTATTTGAGTGTTGAATAAGCCAAGCGTATTCACGGCAACTGCTGTTTGAATTTCATCATGTACCACTGCATTTGAATTATCTGAAATTCGAAAATGTAAACCAATTGTATTTAAGGTAGTAATCGGAATTCCATTTAAATCTCTCACCATGCCCTGATAATTGATTTTTTGAGGCGCTTGGGCATTTAAATCAAATCCCCATAGCAGAATCAAAAGAATAAAATGAAATCTTTTGTAAATAACCATTTTAAGATGTTTGAAATTTGTCATATTCGTTTTTAATTAGCTTCAATTACAAAATAAGTAAAGGTTATGTTTTGTCCTAATACAGAGAAACCATTTGAGTGTATGGTGAATCCGGTTGTAGTAGGATTAACATAGTAGGCTTTAGTAGAAAATTCAATAGCTCCATAAAGACTAACCGGAGTGATTACTACCACAGGCGTATTAGCATATGTAGTGTTGAAAGTGAGGGACATCATAGCGCAGCCGGCACAAGGAACATTGGTAAAGTTTAAATTGATTCTGCCTGCAACATCAGTTGAGCCTGGTGTTAAGGTGATTGCTCCGGCGTGTCCACCGCTGAAAGCAATTGTAGGTGCTGTGGTTTGTTTGGTTTGTATATGGCCGTTACTAACCATTAATCTTGAGTTGGTGTTTGGGTTTGTACCTCCAATACCTACATTTCCTTCAACAATTAATCCATCTGCTGGTGGATTTGTTCCGTTAGCATAATTTGTGCCAATAGCAACGCCATTAGTAGCGCCTAAATATCCGCCAATTGACATAACCGGATTTAAGCCATTTACATCGTTTGTGATTTGAATCCTATTGAATGGTGCATTTAACTTAATGCTCATCCCTACAGATGCAATACTATTTTCACCCAATGTAATCATACCCCCGTATGTATTGCTGTTATCTCCGCCTGCTATTAAAACTTTAGTATTGTTTGCGCCGGGTTTAATAAAAGCGTAATGTGAGCTGACCGGATTTGTTGTATGGTTCCCAAAAGCAATGTTTCCATCTCCGAAAATACGCATACGAACAGTATTGAAGGTTGCAAAGTGCATGGTGTTATTAGTCATTACTTGCACTAACATGGGTCCGCCACTTGCCGCAGAATAGATATGAGAGAGATTCGCCAAATTAACTCCGGCAGTAGAACCACCGGCAGTAGAACCCCATTTTGAAAATTGCAATGCATTTAAACTATTACCGTCGGTTTGAAGTATAAACTCCGATAAACCCGAGGTACCCGGCGATTCAATTTTTATTCTTTCATTTCCATTATTTAGTCCAACCAAATGAAGCTTTTCTGCCGGTAGAATGGTTCCTAATCCTAAACGACCGTTGCTGAAATCACCATAGATCAGTGGCGGATTAGTGCTTTGATTTGCAATGTAAAGTTTATTAGAACCCGTTTCATTATAACCGGCCTGATAACCAATAAATACATTGTTGCTTCCAGTGGCACTATATCCGGCATACGCGCCGACAGCGGTATTAAAACTTCCGTTAACAACGCTATTCAAAGCTTGTGTTCCAAACGCTGAGTTGCTTCCACCAGTTGCAGATGAAATCAATGCGCCTTGTCCGAATGCCGAATTCGCTTCGCCACTGAAATTATCCCTTAATGCGCTAGCACCAAATCCGCTGTTTGCGCTACCGGTTGTATTTGCGTTGAGAGCATTATATCCAAAGGCTGAGTTTACAGAACCCGTAGTGTTTGCATTCAATGCAGTTGAACCAACGGCTGTATTCCTAAATCCTGTAGAATTACTTTGTAGAGCTCGATAACCCACCGCGGTATTCTGATTTCCTGTAGAAGAGTTAGAAAGTGCGCCAGAACCAAGGGCCGTTGAATTAACTCCAGAATTACCTGTTCCTGCCTGGTAACCAAAGTATGCTAAGCCGTTACCACTTTCTAAAAATCCAGCAGATTGATTGTTAACTCTGAATGACAAAGGTACGTTATCCGTTGTGCCTAAAAAATGAAGTGTTGGATTAGTTGCAGCGTTACCAAAGATGGACCATCCGGGCTGAACAGTGGGTGTTGAGATTGTGTAGTTAGGATAAGATCCTGATACGGTTGTTGAGCCGGCACCTGTAATAGTTGGAGTGGAGGTATTAACCGTAAAATTGGGTGATGTTCCAAGAACGTTAGTTATCCCACCTCCAGTTATGTTAATTGAAGTTGGAGGAGGTAATTGGATGGTATTTCCATTGCTCACTGATATACTATTACCGATAATGGAAAGTGAAGGGCTTGAAGATATGGTGTAACTTGGAGCACTGCCATTTACTGTAATGTTTGTATTGCCGGACTGTATTTGAGTGAGAGGTAAATTTACGGTACCGCCAAGATTTGAAACTAAAGTTGAGCCATTTGAAATGGATAATATTTGATTGGGGACATTAACAACAAAATTAGTACCAAGCGTAGGGGTTACGAATGCATTTCCGCTACCGGTTATTGAAATGGAGCTCGCCCCGGAAGGATTCAAAGTAACAGTTGAAATTGCCGTGCCTTGATTGATAGATAATTGATTGGTGACATTATTAAAATTCAAACTCGGATCGGGCACACTAACGTGTAAATTATAGCCAACGTTTGAACTTGAAGTGGCAATGCCTTCGGTGTTTAAAGTTGGGTTCGCGATTGTTAATGACACGGATGAGGTACCTGCGCCGCTTGAAGTGTGTGGATTGTTAATGCTGATGGTTGAGCTGTTTTGCGAACCAGCTGATTTTGCATACAAAGCAAATGGAACCGATACTAATTCCTGAGCGCCAAGAAAATTAAAGCCCGACCCTGTGTTGATGTTAACTGTTAAAGTATAAGGACCATTCTCCCAGGTGATGGTGTTTGATATGGCAGATGTGGCGCCAATTTTGGTGCTAAATAAACCTAGTGAATTTACAGGCACTGAAGTTTGAATTTCATCATGAACAACAGAATTTGAGTTGTCTGAAATTTTAAATTGAATTCCTATTGTGCTCAATGTGGTAACAGGAATACCGTTTGCATCGCGTACCAAACCTTGGTAGTTTATCTTTTGCGGAGCCTGCGAAAAAAGAATGCTATTAATTAGAAGAAGACTTAAAAAGAATATAAAACGCATATACATCTGTTATTTTTTAAAAACTAAAAATGAAAATTGTTTATCAGAAACAGTTCCATCGCTGTTATAAGTATTAACAATAAGATTTCCGCCTAAACTATTGAACGAAATTTCTCCACTTCCTCCAACCAAAGAAACTTGTATGTTGTAGGTAGAGAAATTTATACTTTCACCTGTTATTGCGAATGTGTAAACACCTGAACCTGGTGTATGGGAAACTAATGACACGTTGGTAGTAGTAGATGCGGCATATAAAATCCCGGAGCTATTAGATGTTCCATATGCAATGGGAACCAAGTTTGCATTTCCGGTTTGCGTACGGTTTAATTCATTTGTATTGACGCCGCTAATAAGGATAGTACCGTTCACATCAAGTTCGGAAGCCGGCGTGTTTGTGCCAATTCCCACAGCTCCGGAAAACGAAGCGTCGCCATTACCATATAGTCTTAATCTGCTGGTAAAATTGTTTGTTCCAAAATTCATTTCATTGGTTACGTTATCATATAAAATTAATCCTTTTGAGTGAAGTGCAGGATTTCCAAACCAAATGGCGCTGGTGTTTGTGGAAATAATAGAAAGACGCACCGGTGTAGCGCCTGAATTTTCTATTTGTAGATTTTCGGTTGGTGAAGTTGTTCCAAATCCGGCAAAACCGTTTGTGAAATTGATGGATAAATCAGGCCTTGTGTTTGCCCAATTGAAAATCATGTAATTGCTGCTATTGGTATGTGTTCCTACTGTCCAAAAATCGTTACCATTATCTCTATAAATCAAATAACCTGCCTCTGCGCTACTTGCTCTATCAATAAGAAATCCGGCATAACCAAATCCCAATGATCTTGAACCAATAAAGTTATTTCCGTTGCTGCTTACATCTACTTTAGTAAGTGGATTGGTATTTCCAATACCTAGCCAATCTGTTCCATTAGTCAATGAGGTTACCGTAGCATTTGGCTTAGACCATAAGCCTGTTCCCGGAATAGTTACACTGTTGGCGCCAACACTTAAAATATTATTTGTAAAATTTAAAGTTGGATTTACATTTAATGTAGAAATGCCCGGCGAAGGCGAATAGGATAATATTCCTGTTACCGGATTATAATTCATGCCAACAGGAGAAGTGGCCACAGTATAATTATTTCCTAATGTTATTACGGTAGAGATTCCAGTACCTACCATTGTTGGACTGGAATTATTTAATGATGAAATCGTATAATTCGGAAAAGTTCCGGTTACTGTTGTGGCTCCGGTACCAGAAATATTAGTGAAAGGAACGAAGATATTAAATGAGTTTGTGCCAACAGGCGTTACGCTGGCAATTCCAGAGCCGGTAAGTGATGTTTGCGGAGAAGACGCCACAGTAGCACTCGGCAATGTAACCGTGTTTCCTCCTGTGATGCTTAAATTATTTCCGTTTATTTGTAAGCTAGGTGAAATAGCAGAACCGGATGTTTCTGCGTATAACGCATACGGTACTGAAACCAATTGCTGTGTGCCTAAGTTTACATTCCCGCTTCCGGTATTTAATGAAGTTCGGAGGTAATATGGTCCATTAGCCCAATTAATAGCTGAAAAAGGCTGTGCACTTGTTTGATTTCCCCCTCCAATTTTAATAGAAAACAATCCTAAAGAATTGGAGGTTACAATATGATTTTCTGTATAAACAAGTCCTGAGTTTAAAATTTCAACCGTTAATGTAAAAGTTCCAGCCACCGGCTCTCCGTTTCCATTTCTACTCACACCTTGGTAATTAATCATTTGAGGTGATTGCGCCTTGATTAGAAAACTTGAAAAGAGTACAAAAACAAAAATTAAATTATTCTTCATTGGCATTTAAACGAACAAATTTACTAAAAAAAGACTATGAATTTTGTTAATAGTCTATTATTAATACTTAGACGTATAAAAGCACTAATTCGTTGGAAAAACCCCCAAATTTTTAACTAAAAGTTAAAAAATGCACTTAATTGAGCTTAAAGACATTAATTCCTGAAAATAAAGCTGTTGCGCTCCATATCAATGGTAATATCTTTATCCCGGTTTACCTTACCGGCAAGTATTTGTTTAGAAAGCTCGTTTAAAATTTGTTTTTGAATTACTCTTTTCACGGGACGCGCTCCAAATTGTGGGTCATAACCTAACTGAGCTAACCATTCAACCGCCTGGGGTGTAATTTGAAGACTTATGTTTTGTTCTTTCAATCTTTTTTTGATGTTTTCAAATTGAATTTTCACAATGTCCGTTACATGTTCACGAGATAAAGGTTCAAACATAATAATTTCATCTATTCTATTTAAAAACTCCGGACGAATTGATTTTTTTAAAACATCAAACACTTCCGATTTAGTCTTTGCCAATATTGTTTCCTTATTTTTCTCTGTTAATTTTTCAAAGTTTTCCTGTATTATTCCGGCGCCCATATTACTGGTCATGATAATGATGGTGTTTTTGAAATTCACAACTCTACCTTTGTTATCGGTTAATCGACCATCATCTAATACTTGCAAAAGTATATTGAAAACATCCGGGTGTGCTTTTTCAATTTCATCTAGTAAAATAACACTATAAGGTCTCCTTCTCACGGCTTCAGTCAGTTGGCCGCCTTCATCAAATCCAACATAACCCGGAGGTGCACCTATTAATCTGCTCACCGCATGTCGCTCTTGGTATTCACTCATATCAATTCGGGTCATTGCATTTTCATTGTTGAATAAAAATTCTGCGAGGGCTTTTGCCAATTCGGTTTTTCCAACTCCGGTAGTTCCTAAAAAAATAAATGATCCAATCGGTTTTTTATTGTCTTGTAATCCGGCGCGACTTCTTCTTACTGCGTCGGCAATACTTTCAATGGCTTCTTGTTGCCCTACTACTCTATGATGCAATTCATCTTCCAGCAACAAAAGTTTTTCTTTTTCACTTTGTAACATACGGTGAAGAGGAATTCCGGTCCATGCGCTGATTACAGCGGCAATGTCTTCACTATCTACTTCTTCTTTTACCAATTGAGAGCCACTTTTTTTAGCTTCACTTAATTTGTTTTCGAATTCAGTCAGCTTGGCTTCTGAATCTTTTATTTTACCATAACGAATTTCAGCAACTTTACCATAATCTCCTTGTTTTTCAAAGTTGTTAGCTTGTAATTTAAGATCTTCAATTTCCATTTTTATTTTCTGCACGCCTTCAATTACTTCTTTTTCGGCATTCCATTTTGCCTTTAATGCATTTCTTTCTTCCTGTAAATTGGCAATTTCGCGATTTAGTTCATCCACTTTTTTCGATTCGTTCTCACGCTTCATGGCTTCTCTTTCAATTTCTAATTGCATTATTTTTCTTTCTACTTCATCTAATTCAATAGGCATAGAGTTTATTTGCATGCGAAGTTTGGAAGCGGCTTCATCCATAAGATCGATTGCTTTATCCGGTAAAAATCGATCACTTATATAACGCTGACTTAGTTCAACGGCGGCAATAATAGCTTCATCTTTAATTCTAACTTTGTGATGTGTTTCATATTTTTCTTTAATACCACGAAGAATAGAAATTGAATCTTCCGTATCCGGCTCTTCCACCATTACTTTCTGAAATCTACGTTCTAAGGCCTTATCTTTTTCAAAATACTTTTGATATTCATTTAACGTGGTTGCTCCAATTGCTCTTAATTCTCCACGTGCAAGTGCTGGTTTTAAAATATTGGCTGCATCCATTGCTCCTTCACCGCCTCCGCCTGCACCAACCAATGTATGAATTTCATCAATAAACAAAATAATTTCTCCTTCGCTGGAAATAACTTCTTTCACCACAGATTTTAATCTTTCTTCAAATTCTCCTTTATACTTTGCTCCTGCAATTAATGCACCCATATCCAACGAAAAAACCTGTTTGCTTTTTAAATTTTCAGGCACATCTCCGTTAATAATTCGATGAGCCAAACCTTCGGCAATGGCAGTTTTTCCAACGCCGGGTTCACCCACCAAAATCGGATTATTTTTTGTTCGCCTTGATAATATTTGCAAAACTCTTCTTATTTCTTCGTCACGTCCTATAACGGGGTCCAGTTTGCCGTTACTAGCCTGTGCATTTAAATTAATTGCATATTTATTTAAAGAATTATAAGTTTCTTCCTGAGATTGACTCGTTACCCTTTCTCCTTTTCTCAATTCGGTTATTGCTGCTTTTACATCTTTTTCTTTTAGGCCTGCGTCTTTCATCATATTGGCTACACTATCACCCGCATTAATTAAACCTATCAATAAATGCTCTATAGAAATATATTCATCTTTGTATTCTTTTAAACTGGCGGCAGCTTTAGCTAAGGCTTGATTGCATGCATTAGACAAATGGGGTTGCCCACCACTTACTTTTGGATAAGATTTAATAATGCTATCTACCATCTTACTAAAGGTAGAAAGGTTAACGTTCAATTTTTTAAGAATATATGGCGTTACATTTTCATCTACCTCCAATATTCCCTTTAAAAGATGAGCGGTTTCAATAGCTTGTTGACCCTCTGTTGTGGTAATTTGAACCGCCTGTTGTATCGCTTCCTGCGATTTTATGGTATAATTATTTAGATTCATAAGATTATTATTAATACTAAGCCAATTGCATATTTCGTTCCAATGAAAATATACTGAAATAACGTCATGTAAAAATCAAATTAAATGACTTCTTGTCTATACCTGCTTAAGTTTTCAGACTTTTTAGCAGTTGGGAATTAGTTTAAAAATGGATTTAAGTTTTATTTTCGAGATATTTGGAAATAAACTTTTCAGTGGGCATTAAAGAAGTTTGAATTCTTCGGGCATACTTAATGCTGTCTAATATTTCTTTTTGTTTAGCTTCGACTAATGCTTTTTGTTGCTCTACTTCTCGTTTTTGTTCAGCTAAAACCAGATTGTTTTTCTTTTTCTGAATATAACCTCTGTAAGAAACTCCGAGTAAAATGAAGATAAGTATGGCCCCGCCGCTTACGAAATAAAGCACATTACGTTGTTGTTTTAGTTGAATTTCATTTTGTTTACTAAGCGCTTCGGTTAAGGCCTTATCTTTATTTAGTAATGCAATATTTTTCTCTTGATTTTCCGCCAGTATATTTTTCTTTTCAAGCTCTTCTTTTTGGCGCATTAAATCCATTTCATTGATCTTATTTTCATGTTCAAGTAAACGCAGGTTTTGTTGATTTTTTTGAAGAATTGCATTTTGTTTATCGAGTTCTGCAATTTGCAGTGCTTTGTCTTTATTCAATAATTCAATTTGTTGTTCCTTTTTCTGACTTTCATATTTGGTGAGTAATTCAGCAACACTTTGAGAGTTTTGTTGTTTTATAACACTTTTCTCCAAAGCATAAGCTTCTGATTGATGAAAAAATGCATCCTTAAAGTTTCCTAAAGTGGTATCTAACCTCATCCTGGTTTCCTCTAAGAAAATTTTATCAGCTTTTGTGCCGCTTTGATTAGCAATTTTTGCGGCAATTTCTATGGTTTCTTTTGCTTCCTTGGTTTTGTTTTGAATCAGGTAAACATTAACAATATTTGAATAAGCGCCAACTAAACCGGATGTAATGTGATGTTCCACGTCGTTATTTATAGCCTTTTGATAATATTCAAGTGCTTTATCGTATTCACCCCGTTCTTTATAAATAACCCCTAGATTTGCGTATGAAGAAGTTAAGTTTCGCTTGTCGCCTGCTTCTTCTTTTAGTTTCATCGCTTTTAAATAGTATTCAAATGCTTTATCAAATTCTTTTTTCGCAGAATGTGCATTGCCTAAATTATTTAATGATATGGCCATGCCTTTTTTGTCTTTTAACTCTTCTTTAATTTTTAATGATTCAGAGTAATAGAATATTGCTTTATCATAACTTTTTTTATTCATGAATAAACTGCCAAGTCCGTTGTAAGTAGTTGATATTCCTTTTTTATCACTCAATTCTTCTTTAATTTTCAAGGATTTCATGAAATATTCTAAAGCTAAGTTTAATTCACCCAAATCATCAAAATTTGATGCGATATAATTTAATGCGTAGGATGTTGATCTTTTATCACCTTCTAATTCACAATACTTTAACGCTACACTGTATGCTTGATTTGAAGCTAAAAAATCGCTTAAATTTCTTAAATAATTTCCTTTCATCGCGTAAATTAATGCCATGTCTTTTAATCGTTTATTCTTTTCGGCAATAATGAAAGATTTATGATAAGCGTTTAATGCAGAGTCTCTAATATTTAGTTTTTGGTATTTTTCAGCTAAAAAAATTAATTTCTTCATCTTAACTGTGTCGTTTTTCATTGCATAAATTGATTTACGCAATGAATCTAAATTTTGACTGAATAAAATGGATTGGACAAATAATATCGCCGAAAAGAATAAAAAATATTTCTTAATCAGTTTATTCAATTACTTTTTCAATAAAGAGTCAAATGGAATTCTGTTTTGAATAGATCGACCTAGTGTAACCTCGTCGGCGTATTCTAATTCATCTCCAACTGATATTCCTCGTGCAATTGTGCTTAACCGAACCGGATAGGGTGCGATTTTTTTGAAAATATAAAAAGAGGTGGTTTCTCCTTCCATGTTTGCATTGAGTGCAAGAATTATTTCCTTAACATTTCCGGATGCTAATTTTTCTACTAAGGTTTCGATATTTAAGTTAGATGGTCCAATCCCGTCTATAGGTGAAATCAATCCGCCTAATACATGGTATTGTCCTTTAAATAAAGAGGTGTTTTCAATGGCAATAACATCGCGATAATCTTGAACTACACAAATGATAGAGGAATCACGAGATGTATTCGCACATATTAAACACAAATTATTTTCTGAAATATTGTGGCAATTGGTGCAGTACTTTAAATCTTGTTTTAAGCTTTGTATAATAGCGCTTAAGGCTTGTGTATTCTTCACATCTTGTTTTACCAAATGTAAAACATAGCGCAAGGCTGTTTTTTTGCCTACGCCAGGCAATTGAGCAAATGCTTCAACGGCTTGTTCAATTATTTTAGAACTGAATTCCACATCGTAAATTTAAGTATTATGCCTCTTGCTTTTTTTATTCACCTCGTAATTGTTTAGAACTATTTTTTAAACACGACAAAACAGAGTCATTAAAATCAATTTTTGTAATAAATGATTCCTCCGTACCTGGTTATATCCTTCATTCTGTTATACTTTTTATTTTTATTGGGTATAGGATGGCTTACCTCTAGAAAAGGCAACGCCGGTTCGTACTTTATTGGGAATCGTCAGTCTGCCTGGTATTTAGTAGCATTTGGTATGATTGGTGATTCTTTAAGTGGAGTTACCTATATTTCCGTTCCGGGTGCCATTGGGTACAATCATTTTTCGTATCTGCAACTTGTATTTGGTTATTTTGCAGGTTATTTTATCATCAGTCATGTTTTACTTCCGATTTATTATAAACTGCAATTAGTTTCTATTTATGAATACCTAAATGGAAGATTTGGAAGAACTACCCAAAAAACCGGAAGTATTTTTTTTATTATTTCCCGTTTACTAGGTGCGGCCGGTCGATTATATTTGGCAGCCAGTGTAATTCAAACTTTTGTTTTTGATCAATTTACTGATATTAAAATTCCATTTTCTTTAAGTGTGTTTATCATTTTAATTTTAATGTTGTTGTACACCTATAAGGGAGGAATTAAAACGCTGGTTTATACTGATACCTTTCAATCCTTATTTTTAGTTTTGGGTGTTGTTTTATCGATAGCTGTAATTGTGAGTAAAATGGACATTGGGTTATGGGAGGCGACAAAAGGTGTTTTTGATTCGGATTATTCTAAAACTTTCTTTTTTGATTTTCAAAAGTCTAATTTCATTTTAAAAGAATTTATTGGTGGGGCATTTATAGCAGTTGCGATGACGGGCTTGGATCAAAATATGATGCAGAAAAATTTAAGTTGCCGATCGCTGAAGGAGGCTAAAAAAAATATATTTTGGTTTAGCGTAGTAATGGTAATTGTGAATGTGTTTTTTCTTTCACTGGGTGTTTTAATTTATCAGTATTATGCTCACGCCGGCATTGATTTACCGATAAATGCTGATACCGGAAAAGTTATAACTGATCGCGTTTTTCCGAATTTAGCGTTAAATCATATGGGAGCTTGGGCAGGTTTGGTATTTATTGTGGGATTAACTGCCGCAACTTTTAGCAGTGCCGATAGTGTATTAACTACCCTCACAACATCTGCATACATTGATATATTGGAGTGGGACAAAGACACAAAAATGTCGGATAAAACCAAACAACAAAAACGAATATTAATTCATATTGGATTTACACTTTTATTGTGGATTATTATAATATTATTTGATGCCTTAAATCAAAAGGCGATTATTGATACGGTACTGATGATTGCCGGTTATACATACGGACCCTTATTGGCTTTATTCGGTTTGGGATTATTCACCAAATTAGATTTTAAAGACAAGATGATTCCGATTGCTTGTATTGCCGGCCCGTTAATTTGTTATGCAATTAAGCAGTTTACTGCTTCAAATACAACTGGCTATCAAATAGGCAATGAATTGATATTGATAAACGCAATAATTACCGGGTTGTGTTTATTAGCTTTTACTAAAAAGCCGAGTGTTTAATTCCGAAAACTTCTTTTTGCGATTAAGATAAAATTCAAAAACAATATTTTTCATATAAACATTTGAAAAATTGAATTTAAAATTTTCAAATTCTTTTTGTTTTTTTCTTTTAGACAAAGTGTTGCTGAGTTGAGCGTAAAATGCGAAGTGTGCTCTGATTACTGCAATAAAATGCATTCCCTCTCCGCTCAATAAAAATTTTATTGCCGCTACACCGTCTAATTTTAATCTCCAGATAATTTTAAAAAAGAGCAATCCGGGAGGATGATTTTTGGTAAACATGATTAAATTATTTCTGAAATTTAAAAATGTTTTATTTGGAGATATCTTATTTAATGTTCCGCCACCCACGTGATAAATAATTGATTGCGGTTGCACAAAAATGGAATAGCCCAGATTTTTAAATCGCCAACATAAATCTATTTCTTCCATATGCGCAAATAAGTCCGAATCAAATCCATTGTTTTTATTAAATAAATCAGCTCTTACAAACAAGCAGGCTCCGCTGGCCCAAAAAACTTCTTCTACCGAATTGTACTGGCCATTGTCTTTTTCTAATTCATAAAACAATCGTCCTCTACAAAAAGGGTATCCATACTTATCAATGAACCCGCCCGAGGCGCCTGCATATTCAAATTCATTTTTTTTGTTAAAGGCAAGCATTTTAGGTTGGCAGGCTGCAATTTTTATATTTTTCTCTAAAAGTTCGAGCAGGGGAGTAAGCCAATTTTCGGTAACCTCCACATCGTTATTTAAAAGCATGAAATATTTTTCAGATAAATCTTTTAATGCTTCGTTATAACCACCAGCATAACCCAAATTGGACTTGTTTTGTATAATTTTTACAGTTGGAAAATGATTTTTAATAAAAGCTAAGGAATCATCTGTGCTGCAATTATCCGCAATATAAATCTGGTGTGGATTGGAATGTTGAACAACACCGGGAAGGAATTGTTCTAATAGTTTTTTACCGTTATAATTGAGGATTACAACCGCAATAGGAGATGCATTCATACAGTTTAACGGGGATTATTATAAATTTCCTGAAATTGATTGAATTGAGTGCCATCCGGTGTATTCTGATCCGGATTACCTATGCCTTTGGTATTTCTTTTAGAAACTTCATAGGGCCAGCGGTCGTTGTAAATTTCACCTCTTAAATCACTATGCACCAAGCTATGACAATCGTCTGCAATATTTTTATTCACAAATACAAATTTACGATTTGTAAAAAACTGTCCGTTCACATTATCCGTTAATCTGTAATACTGCCATATTTCATAGGGCCAGGTATTTAAATCGTTGTTTTGTTGTGAGCGTTGATTTGGTGGGCCATATTGCAAATACACTCTTCCTCGGTCTGTATAATATCCGGGCTGTTTACCGCATTTAAATAAAACCATCACTTGTTGCACTTCCTTATAATATGAGGCCCATAATTTAAGCGGATTGGCCGTATCGCCGGCTCTACGTTGCCAAAAATCAATCACAAACTTTTTCATGAGATCCGGGTCTTTTTTTACGGCTTGATTAATAATTCTTTCTTTATCGGTTCCATTGGCAATTGGCCAAAGACATTCTACAAACATTTTTAATGTATCCTTATTATTGCAATTGCCAAAATACTCTGCTACCGTTTTTTTCTGTTCATATTCAAATTTGTCAGCTAAATCAACTGCTCTGTTTAGGCGTTGAAAAAAATATTTGCTTTGTAATTGAACCATATTTTTTTCATCTTTTATTTCAATTACCAAATTATAATTCCCGGTTCCTAATTTAGCAATGTCAATTTTTCCAAGTAAAGGATTAACTTTTGCAGCTTGTTGTTTTTTAAATGCACCATGCGATTCTAATTTCATGAATTTATCGCTGGTTTCGATATAATACGAAAACACGAAACTTTTTCCTGTGCCCAATGCGGTGTCGGCATGATAAGCTTCAAAATAGAAAAGCATTTCATTTTGTGTTTCCGGATAGTAATTTACGTTAAAGGGAACTAGGTCAAATCCGCTTTTGGAGATTTCACTGGGTTTGTCTGCTTTTTTATATGACTCTAATGCCTGAATAGATGAGCCGTTAAGTGTATTTGATTTAAAAGTAAGATTGAATTTTTGAACAAACGCTAATTTTTTAGTGTGAGGATTGAAATTATCCTGTACCGAAATCTCGATGATATAGTTTCCATTTGGAAGGGAATAACGTTGATTATCTATAAAGGAAGGAATGTTTAAAGTATCGGTAAATAATGGTCCGTTTAAGTTGTATTTATTTGCCTTAATTATAGTGGAGTCTAATTTTATTAAGGTTTCAATATGTACTGAATTCTGATATTGGCCATTTATTAATTTTTTTGTAAAAGAGTTTCCTACAAAGGTGAAATAAGTTTCTACAAAAGGTTGTTTGCCGGGCACATCAAATGCGCCCAGATTAAAATAAGCAATGGCTTGTGATTGAATGTTGTATGAATAAAAAAGTGCTCCTAAAAGCAAAAAGGAAATAACTATATTATGAATACGATGCAACACTTAAAATTAACCAATATTTTAAGAAAAATTCCTCAGTAAATCCAAAAAATTGCTAATTTCGCCCGCTCCGAAGGAGTCCCTGCGGGAGAGAAATGGCAGCTTGTCCCTACGGGAAGTGGTCTTATGCGGCAGTCTTTCTCCGAAGGAGTCCCTATGGGAAAAACTGTTGACCGATTAGTAGTGGAAGTAAAGTGGAGAAATTCATCACGTATATTTTAAAGAGTTTAAGGGATGGCAAGTATTATTATGGTTCTTGTCAGAATTTAGAAGCACGTTTGAAGAATCATAATTCAGGAAGAGTTCGTTCAACAAAATCTCGCCGACCCTTAGCGGTTCATTATCAGGAAGAATTTGCAACAAGAAGTGAAGCGTATAAAAGGGAGATTTTTTTTAAAACAATTGATGGATATAATTGGCTTAAGAAAAATAAAATTATAGGATACAATTAATTTTCTTTGTTATCTTTGCCCCGGAGAAATGGCAGAGTGGTCTAATGCGGCAGTCTTGAAAACTGTTGACTGTAACAGGTCCGGGGGTTCGAATCCCTCTTTCTCCGCCAGTCACAAAACAAGTAAAATCAAAAGCCTGTAAATCGTAGTGTTTACGGGCTTTTTAATTTTTACAACCTCTCAATTCATTCATCAAATCGTAGTGCGTAGGTGGTCAATTCGGTGTCCCGAATTCCACTCTGTTTAGAGACACCGAATTACTTGGAATCTCTTTACCGTCAAGTAGTTCAGAAAATGAACATCTTGTTTCGCAACGTGAATGAACCTAATTTTAACCATATAAGAGGTGTCTTAAAATGCAAACAAAAATCTCAATACTGTTTTTTATAAAACGCAGCAAACCCAATGCCAGCGGGCTTGTCCCGATATACATGCGAGTAACTGTAGGTGGTAGCAGAATTGAAATAAGTGCTAAAAGATTTATCGAACCCTCTGCATGGGCTGCCAATGCTGGAAAAGTAAGGCAAGGTTCAGGAGATTCTAAATCCGTAAACCATTATCTAGATATGCTTAAGAAGCAAACGTATGATTATCAAACCGAACTTATCCAAGCTGGTTTACTTGTCACTGCTGAAAACATGAGAAATAAGCTATTAGGAACCGAATTAGGCAAGTTCTCTTTGATAGATATATTCCAAGACCATAACGATAAAATGAAAGCGCTTATAGGTAATAAATTTGCAGAAGGTACGCACGAGAGATATAAAACTTCTTTAAGCCATACTGTTGAATTCCTTAAATGGAAATTCAAGGTTTCAGATATCGATATCAGAAGGATTGATCACGCTTTTATCACCGAATATGAATTTTACCTTCGTAGTGTGAAAAAATGTTGCAACAATACTGCATTCAAATACATTAAAAATTTCGGGAAAATAATTCGCATCTGTTTAAAAAATCAATGGATCGATAAGGATCCTTTCAGCAATTACGATGGCAAGGCCGAAGATGTTGATCGCGTTCACTTAACAACCGAAGAACTTGAATCTGTTACGAATAAAGTTTTCCAATCTCAGCGCTTAAATCGAATGCGTGATTTATTTGTGTTTTCTTGCTTCACCGGCTTAGCGTATAGCGATATTAAAAAATTAAATAAAACAGAAGTTGTAAAAGGCATTGATGGTATTAATTGGATAATTAAGAACCGTCAAAAAACAGAAACAACTTCACGTATTCCGATTCTTCCAATAGCACAAGAAATTTTAGATAGATATGCAAACGACCCTCAATGCAAAAACACAGGCAAACTTTTACCTGTAATGAGCAATCAAACAATGAATGACTATGTGAAGGAAATTGGTGCACTCTGCGGCATTGACAAAGAGTTAACTTATCACGTTGCCCGGCATACATTTGCAACTACTGTAACTTTAACCAACGATGTGCCAATGGAAAGTCTGCAAAAAATGCTGGGTCATAAGGACATAAAAACAACACAACATTATGGGAAGATTGTCGATAAGAAAATTAGTAACGATATGAAATTACTAAGCGAGAAACTGTCTGCGTCAGCATTTAAAATCGTCAGGGAGTCTAAAGCAGCTAGTTCATAATGTAGTATGGCTTGTTTTTTAATTATGTGTTAATCAAGTGTTTGTAAAAATACAGGTAAACCTTTATCGGATTTGTCCATTTCTTCAGGTCGTGGTTTACTTTTTGTATATACTTCAAACAATGCTAAAAATTAGTCGCCTGAATATTGCTATATTACTACTAGGTAGTATTATCGCTGTCTGTTCTTTTACCTTTCAAAGACCATTGCAAAATAATCAAAAGATTTTCATTGTTGAATATGTAAAAGGTAAGAATTGGAAAGACAATGTTGATTTTCCAAATCAGAAGTTCGCTACCCATCATTCAAAGCACCTTCAAAGTTTAATGACAAAAGGCTTAATTACCTTCGGAGCAAGGTACGCAGATAAAGGTATAATTTTTATTTCTGCAAATGATTTAAGCTCTGCCAAATCAATTTTAAATTCTGATAGCTCAGTATTAAATAAAATATTTGACATTTCAGTTAACGAACTAAATATTTTTTATGACTCAAATAAAAAACAAAGTAATTCTAGTATTATATCCACTGGAAAAATAACCGGGATAGGTGGGATTTTTTTTAAGTCAAAAGATGTCAAAACTATTAACAACTGGTATTATAAAAACCTGGGGCTTATTCCGAATGACTATGGATCTCTATTTGAATGGAAAAGTACTGTCAGTAATTCCGTAGGATATACACAATGGAGTCCTTTTTCGTATCAAACAAAATACTTTCTGCCCTCCAGTAACAACTTTATGGTTAATTATCGCGTCGATAATTTGCAGAAACTATATGAAAATTTTAAAGCAAATGGTGTAATTGTATTAGATTCAATTGAAGTATTCGAGTATGGTAAATTTTTACATATACTTGACTGTGATAGTAACAAAATCGAATTATGGGAACCTGTTGATTCCGTTTTCACAAACCTTTATAAGACAAATACCACCAAGTAAATGGAAGTTCCTTATAATGAGTTTAGAATAGATGCTTGGACGATTTGCTCTTTTAGTGTTTCCATAATAGGACTGATCATTTCATTTTTTTTGATTTTCAAAAAAGTTGACAATCGATGGCCATATATCTTACTTGCTATTTATACACTTATTCTTTCTTATCAAGTGTTTGAATCGGCACTTTTTTGGTCCAGGCTAATTTTCGTTTTCCCTTATCTAGTAAATATTTCAGGCTTCTTAGATCTAATTGCCACGCCTATATTATATCTATTTTATAAAACTCTTTTCGACTTTCGTGTTATGAAGAAAGGATCCTTACTTCATTTCTTACCATTTGTAATTATTACCGGCCTAAATCTACCTTATTTTTTATTAGATGGCGAATCAAAAAGACTTTATTTCACTGAAGCAACCAGTATTTCCAAATACTTTTTCACTTCAATGCCTCTATTAATCACTCTACAAATGCTTGTTTACTTGATAATAACATACAAAACTATAAAATCACAGAGCAACATTGGAAGTGTAAAAAAATTAAGTAACATCCATTTATCTCTGTTTTCACTCATTTTTATTAGCAACACCGTTTATTACGTAATTATATTCTTTACGTCATATAATAATCCTTTTATAGAGCATAATGCTACTATTTTACTTTCCGCCGTAGTTCTACTCTCAGGATGGTTTGGGCTTATTTCCCCCGCTGTCTTTAACGGTTTGAGTATAAAAGATGCGCTTATATCAAGGCAGTCTTATACAGAGTCTTATGACTTCAAATATGATTTTCTCGAAACGTATAAGAGTAATTCTAAATCAATCAAGCCACTAACAAATAATTACAATTCTACCATATACGTTCGTGCTACTATAGAAAATACCTTAGAATCAAACTCTCCATCAAATACAATTTGTATGTAGTCAAAGTAAAGTGAACTTTTCACAAGAGAGTGTTTTAAGTTTAATTTAAAGTTAAGTTAGTTTTTTGATGTTTCATAATTTTTCTCATTTTTTCATATTCCTCCCTTCTTTTTTTAATGAATTTTGTTTGATTTTTTTCTCTTTCTTTTAAAATTAGTTCTCCTCGTCCAAAATAAACATCAGCAGGCGTTAGATTTTTTAAAGACTCATGATAACGAGCATTGTTGTAATTTTCCACGAACTTTTCAATGGCCGCAATTAATTCTTCCGGTGAATAATAATTATCAAGCTTCACAACGTTTTTCATTGTTCGGTGATAACGTTCAATCTTGCCTTGCGTTTGCGGATGCATGGGTCTGCCGTGTACCTGATCCATTCCATGATTGTCTTTCAAATATGTTTTGAGTTCGCCTGCAATGTAACATGAACCATTGTCGGATAATAATCTGGGCCGTTGTTTAGTTACAATTCTTGCTTTTATAATTGCTCTGTCAACGGTTCTTTTACGTCCTGCACTTTCATTCCTGCACAAAGCTCCCAGTGTACAATATAACGGCTGTAATCATCTAAAACGGTACTCAAGTAATACCAACCCCATCCAATTATTTTAAAGTAAGTAAAATCAGTTTGCCACATTTGATGAACGAATCCTGTTTTGTTTGTAAACTCATCTTTAGCTGCTAAAAAATATGCTCGGGTGTTGTTATCAGTCCTCTTGCTTTTAAAATCCGGTAAACACTCGATTCAGAAATAAAAATTTGTTGTTCATCGGTTAATTTGTGCGCGAGCTCTCTTGACGATAATTCAGGACACTCTAAAGCAAGCTCTACAACTAAGTTTTTTTGTTCCCGGGGTATTGTGTTCCACTGCCTGTTAGAAGTGCGCTTACAAGGCTCTAAACCATCAATACCATTGTCGGAATAGGATTTGTACCAATTGTAAAACGTGCTTTTGTTTAAACCGATTTATGAAGCGTTTTATTAACGCCGATTTCGGAACGGACAACAATTTTGATTATCTCTTGTTTTTCGGAAGCTGTAAATCTCATATACTTTTTGAATTTTACAGATTCTCCAATATGTTCAAGCTTTTTTTTACGATATCATAGCGCAATACTAAATCAGCTACGGTTTCCTTTAGCTTTTGATTTTCTTTTCTGAGCTCCGCTACTTCATCACTGGTTGCTTCCCTGGTTGTATCCCCTGATAATCTCTTCTTTCCCGCTTCTAAAAACTCTTTGTTCCATTTATAGAATTGAGATGGGTTAATGGAATACTTCCTGCATAATTCAGCTACTGGCATCTCAGCTCGTATAGCTTCCATTACAATATTTATTTTTTGTTCTGAACTAAATATTTCTTTTTGATTTACGACGTATCTCTTTTATAAAGTTCTCCGCTGTTTGTTTTTTCTTTGTTTCCATAGTATTATAAATTTATTGTTTTTCTGGAAACACTCTCTTAGTTTTAGTTAAATTTAGTCCACTTTATGCTGACGATTTACAGGTATTATGTCACCAAGTGTTTTTAATGGGTTACTACTAAATGAAATTAAGGAATCAGTTAAATCTTACCAAGTAAATACTAATTACATTTTTTCTTCTAATTCATTTAACAAGGAGTCCCCAGCCTTACAAAATTCAAAATCCTTTGTTGTAAAATCATCCGCTATTCATGATCAACCTATTCAACCAATTTCTGAAACAAGTGTTCCTAGCGCACGAAACAATAAACCTGAAGCTTTCGGCAAATATAAAAATTCAGGACTAACAGAGTCTGCTGCTGAAGAATTAAAATTAATGCTAGAGGCATTCATGTCTAAAAGCAAATATTTTAAAGAGAGCAATGTTTCCCTGGAGGAACTATCAAATAAACTAAACACCACACGTCATAACTTATCTCAAGTTATCAATGAAAAGTATAACATGCATTTCTTCGACTATATAAATCACTTACGTGTTAACGAGGCTGTTTTCATAATGCTGAATGATAAGGCAAATAAATTTCAAATTAGTGAAATCGCATACACTGTGGGCTACAATAACAAAACTACATTTAATAATTCCTTTAAGAAATTCTTAGGAAAAAGCCCCTCCGCATATAGGGCTGAGTTAAAAGAAATTCGACAGTAATCGGGCAATCTTTATAAGGTTTTTCTATAATTTTATTATGAACCACTAGTTTCGTAATAAATTATTTTATGAAAAAACTATTGATTATTTCACTATCGCTTCTTTCAATTTGTTCTATTTCACAAAATGGCTGGACAGCCTTAACATCATCTGTCATACCTATTCTTAATCAAAATATTCCCGGTAAGTATTTAGGTGCGTCGTGGGTGGATATAAACGGCGATGATAGAATCGATTTGTTCGCAGCACCAAATAAACTTTTTCTCAATAATGGTAATGGTACATTTACTGCAATTGATACTCTTAATTTTACACCAATAAAAAATAATGGGGTAGACTTTGTCGGGGGAAGTAGTTGGGCTGATCTAAACGATGATGGTTTACCTGATTGCGTTATAGCTTCTGAACCTTCACGTGTATTTAAAAATAATGGCAACAATACTTTTGCTGATGTATCTTCTCAAATACCAAATTTAAACGCAATTCCTTCTTGGGGTTGTGCTATTGGCGATTGGAACAAAGATAAATTTCTTGATTTCTATTTCGCACACGCTTCTGGTTTTCACTCTAATTTGAATACTACCGGCAGACTTTACCTTAACACTTCTTCTTCAATTACACCTACAAATAAAATAAATTATGCTATTACTGATTCTCTAAGGCCATACACTGTTCCTTACTGGAGTGATTTTGATCTCGACGGCGATATGGATTTATTCGTTGCGTCTGGTCCAGGAGGAACTCCCGGATATGATTATTGCTATAGAAATCTTAAAATTGAATTGGGCTTAGATTCGCTTCAAAGAATGACTAACAGTCTTTTTACACAGCAAAAGCAAGACGGTCAATGCTATAATTTTATTGATTATGACAATGATGAAGATTTCGATCTTTGTTTAACAAACTATGCTGGTGCTGTTTCTAAATTGTATCGTAATGATAGCGGCACTTACACAATTGTCAGCACTCCTTGGAGCTCCACTTTACCTTTCCTTGCAAATTGTTGGGGCGATTATGATAACGATGGTGATTTAGACATGGTTGCTTCAAGTGATAATTTTTCTACAAGGTATTATCAAAATAACGGTAATGGTACTTTCTCTTTTATTTCAGGAGCATTAAATCTTCCTGCAGGAAGTGCGGGTGTTGTGAATGGTGATTACGATAATGATGGGGATCTAGATTTGTTTGTTCATGGCTCAAATGCAGCTAGGACTTTATTTCGAAATGATACTCTTGCCGGTAACAGAAAATGGGTAAATATTAAATTCATTGGTAATCCTTCTAATAAATCGGCAATAGGTACTGTAATTAAAACTGTTGCAACCATTAATACATTCAAAACATACCAATTGAGAGAAATTAATGCTCAAAATTCGTTTCAAGGTCAAAATGATTTAAGAGTACATTTTGGTTTAGGTAATGCAACAGCCGTTGATACGATGTATATAAAGTGGCCTTCTGGCAATACTCAAACCATTACAAACATTAACCCTAACCAGTTTTATACTATAATCGAAGGTGGTTCCTTAAGCATAATTACCTCAATAAAAAATCAAGATCATACTATTCAAGATTTAACCATATATCCAAATCCAACAGGAAATATTCTATTTGTAGAGTCCAAAACAAAGGCTATTTCAGAACGAATCGAAATATACTCGCTTGATGGAAAAAAAGTGATGGACCTAGAAAATCACAATGGTCAAATTGACGCTTCAAAACTTAAGCCCGGTACATATCTCATGAGGTTTAAACTTAACGAAGAGTATGTTTCTCATAAAATAGTTATAGAAAAATAGTTTGTCTTTTACCAATGACTAGTGATATGCATAACCGAATTAAATATCTAGAGAGGCAAGTTAGAATGCAAAATGTCTTTTTATGCTGCTTAACATCCGCGCTTTTGATTTTTGGATTCCTTTCTTTTAAATCTCGTGAAACTTCTAGCAAAGATATAATCAAAACAAGAGGCTTGATAATAGTTGATTCTTTGGGTAGAGAAAGAATTCTCATCGGAGCTCCAATTCCATACACTCAAAATAGAGTCAGAACGAATCTTTCAAAAGTTAAGAAACATTGGGGTGATGTAGGTTTTAAAGGGACAAATTACATGAACTGGTATAAAGAATTCAACAATACAGCAAACGGCATTGCTATTGTTGATGATAATGGTTTTGATCGTATTATAATGGGCGACCCTGTTCCAGATCCAAATATTGGTAAACGAATTGGTCCATCAACTGGTATTGTCATAAATAACGATAAAGGCTTTGAAAGAACTGGTTATGGTATTTTAAAAGTTCCGGGAGGAGACCGTGTAGTTTTAGGATTAGATGGTACCCAAGGATCCGAAGCCGCTTCACTAAGTGTATATGAAAATGGTGAGGCTGGACTTTCATTTTATGGCACCGACAGGGAATCGATATTTTTAGGCAATAGTCCGGCTAATTCACAATTAAAAGGCAAATTAAATGGCTTGATTCTTCGGAAAGATACTATCCCAGGTTACATTTTAAATAGCTATAAATAAAAGGATTCAATTTGAATGAAGGGCGTAAAAATTCATATAGTTAAATTGATAAACGATTTTCTATGAGAAAAAGAGTCATTACTACTTTATTTTTAGTCTTGTCCTTACTTGCTAATGCTGTTGATCTTAAATCGACTAGTGATTCTTTTAACCTGAAAATTACCGCTGTTCGAATTATAGTTCCTGATTTGCAAAAAGCAATCACTTTCTACAAAGAAGTTTTTGGTTTTAGTATCACAACACAGTCAAAAACAGAAGCTATAATTTCAACAAATAGTTTTAGTCTTATTCTGTCATCCTCCAAAAATGCAAATTCATTCGATAAGCCTGGTATTGGAAATGTAAGTGTTACTTTTCAAGTAAAAGATATAAAAGCTTCTTATAAAAAATTTAAGAGTTTGGGTGTTCGCTTTGAAAAGGATGAAATTCGAACAGAGGGTATTGGCTATTCCTTAAAGATCTACGACCCTTTTGGAAATCATTTTTCAATCCTTCAAGACACATTATCTGCAAAGAAAGAGTTTGACGAGCCCTGTAAATCGTCAGCATAAAGTGGACTAAATTTAACTAAAACTAAGAGAGTGTTTCCAGAAAAACAATAAATTTATAATACTATGGAAACAAAGAAAAAACAAACAGCGGAGAACTTTATAAAAGAGATACGTCGTAAATCAAAAAGAATATTTAGTTCAGAACAAAAAATAAATATTGTAATGGAAGCTATACGAGCTGAGATGCCAGTAGCTGAATTATGCAGGAAGTATTCCATTAACCCATCTCAATTCTATAAATGGAACAAAGAGTTTTTAGAAGCGGGAAAGAAGAGATTATCAGGGGATACAACCAGGGAAGCAACCAGTGATGAAGTAGCGGAGCTCAGAAAAGAAAATCAAAAGCTAAAGGAAACCGTAGCTGATTTAGTATTGCGCTATGATATCGTAAAAAAAGCTTGAACATATTGGAGAATCTGTAAAATTCAAAAAGTATATGAGATTTACAGCTTCCGAAAAACAAGAGATAATCAAAATTGTTGTCCGTTCCGAAATCGGCGTTAATAAAACGCTTCGCGAAATCGGTTTAAACAAAAGCACGTTTTACAATTGGTACAAATCCTATTCCGACAATGGTATTGATGGTTTAGAGCCTTGTAAGCGCACTTCTAACAGGCAGTGGAACACAATACCCCGGGAACAAAAAAACTTAGTTGTAGAGCTTGCTTTAGAGTGTCCTGAATTATCGTCAAGAGAGCTCGCGCACAAATTAACCGATGAACAACAAATTTTTATTTCTGAATCGAGTGTTTACCGGATTTTAAAAGCAAGAGGACTGATAACAACACCCGAGCATATTTTTTAGCAGCTAAAGATGAGTTTACAAACAAAACAGGATTCGTTCATCAAATGTGGCAAACTGATTTTACTTACTTTAAAATAATTGGATGGGGTTGGTATTACTTGAGTACCGTTTTAGATGATTACAGCCGTTAAATTGTACACTGGGAGCTTTGTGCAGGAATGAAAGTGCAGGACGTAAAAAGAACCGTTGACAGAGCAATTATAAAAGCAAGAATTGTAACTAAACAACGGCCCAGATTATTATCCGACAATGGTTCATGTTACATTGCAGGCGAACTCAAAACATATTTGAAAGACAATCATGGAATGGATCAGGTACACGGCAGACCCATGCATCCGCAAACGCAAGGCAAGATTGAACGTTATCACCGAACAATGAAAAACGTTGTGAAGCTTGATAATTATTATTCACCGGAAGAATTAATTGCGGCCATTGAAAAGTTCGTGGAAAATTACAACAATGCTCGTTATCATGAGTCTTTAAAAAATCTAACGCCTGCTGATGTTTATTTTGGACGAGGAGAACTAATTTTAAAAGAAAGAGAAAAAATCAAACAAAATTCATTAAAAAAAGAAGGGAGGAATATGAAAAATGAGAAAAATTATGAAACATCAAAAAACTAACTTAACTTTAAATTAAACTTAAAACACTCTCTTGTGAAAAGTTCACTTTACTTTGACTACATACACTAAACTGGTGAAGGAATTAAATAACGATGAAGATCCTCTTATGAAGGTGATTAGTTCTCAATTAAAACAACTATTCGAACTTCCAATTCATAATATTCCTGTTGACACTGAAAATTTAAGGCCTCAGGATTTGGAAATGATATCTAAAATATTTCCGGGATTAAATACTTCTTTTTCATTATCCGATATGTTCAATCATATGCAAAAGTTCAATGAGCAGCTTAGCGATCAGAAGAATTTTAAAGATTTGAGAAGATACAGTTTGGAGAACCTACCTGCATTTAGTTCCTTAAAGGATACTAGTTTGCAAACCATAAATGATACCCTTAAAGCGTCGCCTTGCGGAAAGACTCTCGATGAAATGATTAATGAGCACAATAATGGAAAGCCTGTCTCTCTTAATCAAAAATTTATAAGTGGTTTTATGATTCTCAATTTATTCGGGCTTGACCAGGAGAAAAACAAGAAAGCAAATTATATCAGTCTGTCCAACGATGCTCAGCACGCATTTTACGCTACCTACAGCGACTTTCTGATAACAGAGGACGAAGGTCTCCGTACTAAGGCTAAAGTTATGTATGAAAATTTTGCACTGAAAACTATAGTATTTTCTGCGGAGGAATTTTTTGCTTATACAGGCAATATGGTAACGCATACGCAACTATCTATAATGGATTTCATTAATAGGGTAAAGATCGACATTGCTCCTGACCGATTAATCGAAACTACTCAATCTACTAAGTTCAATAGACTAACTTCTCTCTACAGCCCTGTTACCTCTTATTTTGACTACTTCGATTTGATTGAGTTTATCGACGATGTTGATACAGGCAAAGGGATTATCCTTCGTCCCAATAAATACATGCAGCTTTCTTATTTATTCTATGAGGAAATAAAACTTATAACTAATAAAATACATGCCTCATTTGGAAATGATTCTGAGAATAAAGATCAATTCGATATGGAACTTGAAAGTAAAGCTATAAACAAAGGTGTTTGGGAGGGGAGGATTTGGGTATTGCCGGGCGCATATATTAATCTTGAAATAAATAAAGGAACTCAACAGCTATCACTATGTATAATCTTTGTACCTGAAAAAACTAATGGAATTTAAGCCAAACAAGAGTATTTTAAGTATTATTTCCAAAAGCGAGCCTGATGGAGAAAAGGTACTTTTTATGTTTCTTAAGCCTGTGCCGGATAAAGTAACCAATGACAAAATTTACTGGTACAAAGATAAAGGCGCATTGGGTGAAGCAACCTACATATGGCAGAAGGAAGGGATTAAACAATGGGTTGCCACTGGCAAAGACGAAATTCTCAATACTCTATTTAATAGTATAGTAGAAAGAAAATCGACCTCTATTGGAGAAAAGCAAATATTGTTTTTATTCCCAGAACATGAAAACCCAAAATTCGAAAACGATTCGTACGAAGAGATAAGACAGGACATTTATACTGTTAAAAATATTGGCGAACTTCCAATAAAATTTCGTCAGAAGGATAACCTTGATATTCTAAGCGGATATAAGCCCGCGAGTACTGAAACTCGCACTCTTTTTCCGAACGGTTTTTTTGGAAAAGATTTTATCTACAGAAATATTGAGAAATGCATAATTGCTGTAAAAGAACATCGCTTTCCCTTATTACGTTTCCATGCCGTAAGAAATGGAATAAAAGAAGGTCCTAAGAGAATTGCTGGATTTCTTCAGGAGAAATTTGAAGAGTCTAAAAAATATACCGCTGTACTAAAGTCCACAGAAGGAGCATTGCTTTCTTCTTCTGAGATTGACAAACAAAATGGAAGCTTTGTGTTGGATTCTAATGAGGCTGTACCGTCCGGTCAAATAGAAATTAAAGTTGATGAAGAGATCGCTCAAGATACCACGTTTCATTTTATAATGGATGTTGGTTTTAATGTTGAAATGGTCGATCATACATTTAAGGATGCGTATGGAAGCAAGCACAATAAAAGTAAGAGTCCGAAAAAAGTAGATAAATTTGAACCATTTACTTGGCATGTTGATCTTTTAACGGGAGAAGAAACAAATTTTGTCAAACTTTCTGAATCAATTAAAACAACTCTTAACTATTTAGGACCAAATGTAATAATAACTGATCCGTACTTCCTAGGAGATTATAGTATCGAATCCGGTCAAATTATAGTTAAGAAGTTCCAGATGCCTCTTTTAAATGCAATTTGTCATTCTTTTTTTGATGAAGTGTTAACGAAGTTGGTTATTCTTGGCTACAATGGGCGGGCAAACGAGCATTTCGAATCCAATGAAGAATTAGCAGGTACAAAAACTGAGCAAAGATTTAAGATTTATGAAAAGGTATTGGGAAAAATGCTGAGCGAAAACATTCTAAATATTGAATTTTACAGCAGTATATCTGAATTTCATAATAGGTATTGGTTGGGATTCAAAGAGGTTGATGGCAGACCTATACTGGAAAAAGTAATCGTCGTCACCAACAGTTTTGGCGATTTAAAGGAAATCGATTTTATCGAGATTACCGATAAAGCACAAAAAGAAATTATTTTTTCGAAATATTCAAGTATTTTATCCCACGCTACTAAATCTTTGTCAATAAATGGAAAAATTTAAGACCGAGATATCGAGAATTTTGAAAGAAAATTCTGTGCCAAATTTGGAGATTGTGCTGCTTCTTTCTCAATCTCAAATTGAAATTGAGGGTCTTCATTTTTCTCGCGCCTTTAAAGAAGAAAATAATAGAGAACCTTTTAATTTCAATTTGGGTTATATTTCTTTGGAAGGAAAAAACCTGCCGGATATGATGGTGAAAGTAACAGAAACGTTAGCTCAATTATTGAAGGAGTTTGAATCTAATGAGGTAGCACTTTGTAATTTGTTCATATTAACAACAAGGATGGATTTCTCAGGTGAAGGTCAGGAGCAATTCGTTGACCAGTTTGTTAAAGCCCTTCCTTTGGAGAAAAGAGAAAAAATTTATAGTATTATGGTAAAGGAAATAGCTAAAAATTACTATTCGCACACACACATCTCGAAAAAAAATCCGAGCACCGTATCCGAATGGCTCGATTTATTTAATCAAGCTCAATATTTGCACGGGTTTAGTGATTTAAGTCAGTATTGTTATACTTTGGTTAAAGAAGATGGCAAACCGTTACGCTATGATTATGTAAAACAACTATCCCCTTTATTACGTGCTACAATGTATCACGATTTCGAATTGACTCCCGAAGAACTAAAAGATTTGATTGGTTCGGATTCTAATGAGGTAAGTTTCCTTGTTGCAAGTATGTTAGAGAAAACCGATGGTTCCGGAGAGCTTCCGTCCTGGCTGAATAAGGAACTCATCGACTATATATTCAAGAACAAAAACTCAATTGCACAGCATACCATTTACTATTTATTTGGATTTATCAGGTATGAAAGTAAACGAAATACACCGATTTATGAAAGATTCAGAGATTTGATGAAAGCAAAATTGCGAGCTATTGTTACGAAAAAAGATGAATCGTTAAATGATCTGATAAATGCATTAAACTTTCCCGTGGAATTTTTAAGTTTTCTTTCCTTTTTAGAATCGTTAAAAATCGATTTACATTCGATTGAACCGACCCATTTTGAAACGATAGCAAAAAAATTTGTTGCTTCAATAAATAAAGTTAAGCTGGGTATTCCGGAAGATTTGGCAAACAGGAATTATACAGATCGTTTCAATCTTTACTACCTTGATGAACCAAAGTATCGCGCCGGGATTACACTTCTATCAGTCTCCCTTTTGCATTTGAAGGCTGATGAGAATAAGCAATTGACAGATCTGTTCTATGATTTTAAGCCGTTGTATTTTGGAGGATACGAAGCGAAGGCAATGGCAGTTAATTTTACCGAGTTTATTTTCTTGACCTTTTTTGCTATTGAGAATGTTTCCGGCTTAAATCCGGGCATTTTTTCTAGCTATAAAGACCTAGTTTCAAAATTCTCCGAAATTTTATTGTATCCGTATGTTTTAGAAGCCGAAAGGGACAGTTATATGTGGGATCAAAGCGAAAATCAGCTCACGAAACAAAATTTTTCAAAGTATTTAGTGAATCTTTCTTTAAAAAACATCCATAAAAAAGAGTGTAAGTATCAGCTTTGGGATCAATTGCATAGTGATGTGAATTCTTTTAAAACCGCTGAGTGGCCATTTCAAAGACATGGTTTTAATTTACCTAAGGAAAAAGAGGAGCTGAAGGAAAATAAATAAAAATGTCATTTATAATCTCGCAAATATTCGCCTCCTCACGAACATTTAAAGTGCTCGGTGAAATTGAGGAGTTTGAAAAGTGGTTTAAGGGAAAGCATCCATCAATAACCAATAGCAACTCAATATTTGAGGGGTACAAATTTTCATTGGAATGCTGTTTAAATTCCTTTTTACATGGCATTTCTATCGATCAATCGTTGGGTATAAAAAATGATTTTTTATTGAACTGTGCTATTTCTGAACTGATTCCATTACATCAATTAGAAAACACTTGTGAAAAAACTATTTTTCTGAAACATCTTAAACCTTTAGTAAAAGCAATTTTAAAGTCCAAAGACTATAGAGAATTGAAAACTAATGTCAAATTATTTGATGAACAAATTCTTTCTAAGTTTGACCTGTTGTTTGAAAAAAATGTAACTATACTTAAAAAAGCAGGCGTTAATCGGGAAATTGCCGAACACATGTTGCTCATCGATTTCGCACACACATACATGGTGCAAATAAATAACAACGGGCCAACAGCAAATTTCCACAACCCAATATCTCCCAGTTGGACAAAAGAAGAAAGAAAGATCCTTTATTTAGAAGGATACAAATTTGCCATTCAATTTCTTCTGTTTCAGTTAATGGGAGAAGAATTCTACAATAAAACCGCTATTCAGCAGATGCATTTGACTGATTCTTGGAGGGACTACAAATATTTAGAAAAGGAAAAAACCGGTGATCCAATGATTGATATGATGAATGAGGAGTTTGAACTAAAAGAACAAACTTGTTTCGACAGTTACTTTTATCATATACAGAATGAAATTACTCACCCACTATCAGATAAATATAAAGTAGAACCACATAGAATTAATGATTATTTCCGTTTTTCGAAGAAAAACTACGACAAAAAAATATTTACCAACTTTTTAAAAGAGCAAACTTTGAAAAAATCAACAGAAAAATTGAGTTGGGAGGATCAAATTAAAACCACATTGTATTGGTACACTTTTGAGCTTGTAGATTCTCGGAATTCTCAAATGCACCATGGTATTTCTGCTTTCATCACTATGTTGGCTGGTACTGTGGCTATTCATAAACCTAAGCAAAGCGAATTTGCTAAAGTTGTTGTAGCTAGATTTACTCATCCTGTCAAAATCGATAAGAATAAGAAAGGAAATAATTTCACTTATGGGATATTGGTTGATACTAAGTCTACGGCTGATCATTATTCGAGCGGATGGATTATATACCAGGATGCATGTGGAGATTGGTCTGGATTCTCAGGTAGTCAGCATAAAAAATGCGAAGCTTTAATAAAGAAGTATAAAAGAGAAGGTAAAATAACTTTGAGGGAACTAACTATCCCTTTGGAGAATTTTAAAGAGTTCACCAATAAATATATTTTGGATCATAAGCAGTTAAGTATTCTCGACCAAAATAAACGCATTCCCATACTAATTCAGAAATCTCGATCTTATCTTTTCGAACTCTTCGTTTATCATTTGTGCAGCAAGTATTATAGAAGCAAGCAGTACGAAAGTAAGAGTTACAGTATCGAATTAAATGCAGATAAGAATAGTACAGAGGGAGAAAAAGATGTAGTTATTTCAAATGCCAATGAGATAATCTTGATAGAATGTAAATTAACTCCTCAAAATTACAACATGAAGGAGATGATTAAAAAGCTCGATAGAAAACTTAAAGTGGCTAAGCAATCTAAGAAATCAGCACAATTTTGGTTTTGGAATGATCTATCGATTGAGAGCACTCAAATTTTAGAAGAAGAAACAAAGTCATTAGAATTTAGTGTTCTTGCGCCTGTTGTAGTTAGTAATTCTAAAGGAGAACCGATTTTAAAGGGGATTTCATTAAAACAAATTAATGAGATAATGCAGAATTACACTATTACAAACGATGATTAGTTGTGAAAAGATTCCGTAACAGGTAAAGCGGCGTTCCTCCTTCCTTGTCCGCAAAAGTTCGCGCCAAACCAAAATAGCATTTGCAATAAGTATTATTTAACGGCATTGCAAAAGCTATTTTGCCCGCTTCCGTTGCTCATTGCATTCCGCTACTCAGCGGGTTAAAAGTATTGTCACGTCTTTTGCAAGGTCTGCGTCAGTCGTCACGGCAGCCTCCTTGTACTTCCAAGCCACTTCATTCATTGCATTCCGGTTGCCCGGTTCACTCATGCTTCGTTCCCCTGGTCAATCCTCATTCCATTCATTTCAGTCGCTTGTCAGTCCACCGGCTGCCTTTTTTATAGGCTCGCCTGCTGGTCGCTCGGGCTTCGGCTAAAGGGTCGCAAACCTCTTTGCGGCATTAATTTATTTTTTCGTTTGCGCCTCCTTTAGCCTCGTTTTGCTATCGCGTGGCTTAACACCAAAACCTAAAGGCCTTTGATCTATTGCCACGCTTGCAAAATAGGTCGGCCCCCTGCTCATCGTTCCTCTTCGCAGTCCAGGCCTTCCCACCCTCGCTCCACTCGCAAGAAGGCTCGCACTCACAAACGGCCGTCCTGCATAACCCAACCGCACAATTCTCATAGTTATGCAGGCCTTCCGTTTCTCCCACCTCCAGCTCAAGGCAGTTTTACCTGAAATACTTATCTTTATGCAAATGGGTGTTTCAGACTTAATAACTCTTATAGGTTTAGTAATAGCGATTATTACTTTAATTAGTGAACGCAATAGAGATTTCTTTCTTTTGAAGTTCACTAATAGCGACTACGCGCTATTAGGGTCTGCTTTTTGCCTCATAAATTATCTGGTTTTCTTTGAGTATTTCTGGCAAATCGGTATTTATTTCGATTCTTTCATGTCGGAAAGTGGTCTTCTTCCAAAAGACTGGGCATATGTTGTCACGTTATTAGTTGTTTTGTTTCTTATTTATAAAGTATTCTTCGCTCTATTTCCAGCCGAAAATAAATCAAAAGTTATCGCATATTATAATAGCTTACTTTTTAACGAAGAACATTTGAATATTATCACTCTTTACGAGAAATATCATAAAGCAGATTTACTAAAGCACCTATCTGATAATAATGTGCGGAGCAACAACATTATTTATGCAAATAATATCTATTTTGAAATCATCTCTCGTGATGATTTCATTGAAAAAACCGCAAGCCTGAGACCCTATTTTTTTAATGATATCGTTGAATTATTCAAAGAGCGAAGTTTTACAAATGAGGAGGTAATTTCAACCTATCTTAAGACCTTACTACGGAATAAAAATCAATTTCTTTTTAGAGAAATAAAAAACAATCAAAATTATGGTGAAGGTGGTTTCCAATACAGACTACCATCAGAAAATAAGATCTTAAATTCTTTACTAACTGATTTAGATGTTATAGAGAATAATCTTGTTTGGAAACCATTCGGCGAGTGTGCCATCGAAGAATTAAAGTTTGAAAAACAAAATGGTTTTCTCTCACTTTTTAATAAGGCATACGACGAAAAAGATATTTTATGGTCGACCGTTACATTTAATTCAATTTGGTTTTTTGACATTATGGTTCGAAAAGCTATTGTTGAACAAAAGGAATCCCATTTTTGGCTGCATTATTACAGGTATTTTGTAGACTTACTGATTGAACTAATTGATATTAATGAAATAAATGAAATTGATCAAGAAGCTGAATTCCCAACAAACGCTCACTATATTATTTACGAAGTCATTTCAAACACAAGGGATTGGATCAAATATTGTAATGAAAACAACAATGATGTTCACTCATATGAGGCATCCAAGTGTCTTGGTGGTTGCGTAAAAGCCGTCTGTGAAAGCGAGAAATTGACTCAAAAGTTTAAATCATATATTACAGAAATTTCAATTGGCCTATACTTTAAATCCTACTATAAAAGAGACCAAAATCGTTGCAATAGTTTTATGGTAGATAGTTATATTCAACCAGGTCTTATGGATCCTACACCAGAATACAAGTCAGCATTCCTAGCAGCGTGGGGCGAATTCGATAAAGTTCCGTATCAAATTCAGGGTCGTCGTGAATTACTTAGGTCTTTTGAGCAGAATGTTATTAATCCACTTCAAATTCCTTAATTATTACTTCCAGTCAATTTCAAAATCCATTTCCTATTGAACAAAAGGATTTGGTGGAGGTGAAATTTCCATTTTCAAAGTAGAAATATCTACGTTTAAAAATAAAAAGGTCAGCAAAGGTAAGGTTGTCCCCTGGCGGATTGCGTAAGCTGGTTTTTACCTGTTTTTTATTAAATTGCATCTGCGTAAATTTAATGTCTAATGAAACGAGTTTTGATCATAGGAGGTACAGGTATGTTGCGAGATGCAACAGAATTCTTCATCACAAATAATTTTCATGTAACAATTGTTGGTCGCGATATTAAAAAATTAAATTACTTCACATCGAAGTTTCCTGATAAGAAAGCACTTGATATCCTTTCAATCGATTAAACAATAACAGCCGATTTTATAAAAGTAATTGGTGAAAAGATAAAAAATCATGGCGCTTTCGATATTATAATTAGCTGGGTTCATTCAGAGGGCTCTAATTCACTGCTACAATTTATTGATTTGGCTAAGAAGTATAATGATCGAACGGTTCTTTATCATATTAAGGGCTCTATATTTTATGATGCAGCAAAAAACAGTTCTTTTAATCCTATAACCCTAAATAACAAACTTATCTACCGCGAAATATTTTTAGGATTCAAAATTGAAAACAACTCATCAAGATGGCTAACCAATAATGAAATTTCCTCAGGTGTAATTGAAGCTGTAAAATCTAATAATGCTAAATCAATAATTGGCCAAATTGCACCCTTGGATTTAATTCCAAAATAGTTACAATACATATCACTATAAGACAAAATTTTACCTTTCTCCATTAATTACTATCTTTACTTACTATGAAAAAACTTCTCTTACTATTATTCCTTTTTCAAACCTGTATAAGCTATTCTCAATCCGTAATGAAAATCCAGGGTAAAGACTGCCCTATGGAAGGTGATGCAGAAAGAGAGCAGGAAATAAAGCAAAACCCTTTTAAAAACAGATACAACTTTCCTAAGAAAAAAGATATTGATGAATCCATAACAATAAACTATCTTTTAAATGCTAAAGGAGATGATCCCAAGCTTTCTCAAAACATGGCCGTTAAAGTAACCGGCTATGTTCGTGTTGTAAAAGGTGGCTCAAAAGAAACATGCAATTGCCATGCGTCAAAAGTGGCATTCACCGATGCACATATTGAAATAACCCCAACTAAAAAACTAAAGGGGGTTAAGAATACATTAATTCTCGAGATCACTCCGCGCATTCGAAAATTGATGTTCGAAGATGGGGAAGACTGGTCAACATCTGAAGTAAAAAGTCTTATAGTAGGTAAAATGGTAACATTTACTGGCTGGTTATTTTTCGATGGTTCTCATGAAGATGAAGCTTATGTCTCCGATCCCAAAAACAAAATCGGCAAAAAAAATTGGCGTGGCACCTGTTGGGAGGTTCATCCTGTGACCGCTTTCGAAATAGTTAATTAAAATTGGCAGTATGAATCTCTTGAAACTCGCATTTGCTTTTCAATTCATTTGTAGTATTACACTAGCTCAGAATATTATTTCAACGGTAAAGGTTAAAAGGCAACCGTATTATAAATATGATCTTTCCGATAAAACTAATAACGATACAATAACATATTACTTATCTGAATTCAATAAGCAAAAAGCACTTCCTCTCGTAGTTTATATTCAAGGCTCAGGTTATTCATCACTTTTCGATTCTGACACATCCGGTAAAATAATTCCAAAGCATGGTCATGTTTCTTTTGCTTACGCTTGCGAAAAAAATGCCAAGGTTCTCATTATTGAAAAACCCGGCGTGTATTATTTAGAGAATACTTCCGTAAATCTTGATTTCGACAAAAAATTCTCTTTAGAAAGTTGGTCAGATAGAATCGTTAATGCAATTAAAAATGTTTTAAAAACCGAACTCATCGACACTACAAAAATTTTAATTGTAGGTCATTCAGAAGGTGGTATTGTTGCTGCAAGAGTTGCAAGGTTACTAGACAAAAGGATTACACATTCTGCTATATTAGCTGGAGAAGGCCCAAGTCAGTTGTATAGTTTATACCAGTTTGCTGATTCCGGCGTATTCTTTAACTCTCCTAACAAAAATAAAGAGCAACGTATTGATTCATTAGAAAAAGTTTGGCAACGTATTCTGGCAGACCCTTTATCTACGCAAAAGAAATTCTGGGGTTTAACTCATCTGAGGTGGAGTTCATTTCTAAAAACCTCACCACTTGATGAGCTTAGTAATTTTAATGGCAAAATCCTTATTATGCAAGGCGATGTATGTAGTCAAAGTAAAGTGAACTTTTCACAAGAGAGTGTTTTAAGTTTAATTTAAAGTTAAGTTAGTTTTTTGATGTTTCATAATTTTTCTCATTTTTTCATATTCCTCCCTTCTTTTTTTTAATGAATTTTGTTTGATTTTTTCTCTTTCTTTTAAAATTAGTTCTCCTCGTCCAAAATAAACATCAGCAGGCGTTAGATTTTTTAAAGACTCATGATAACGAGCATTGTTGTAATTTTCCACGAACTTTTCAATGGCCGCAATTAATTCTTCCGGTGAATAATAATTATCAAGCTTCACAACGTTTTTCATTGTTCGGTGATAACGTTCAATCTTGCCTTGCGTTTGCGGATGCATGGGTCTGCCGTGTACCTGATCCATTCCATGATTGTCTTTCAAATATGTTTTGAGTTCGCCTGCAATGTAACATGAACCATTGTCGGATAATAATCTGGGCCGTTGTTTAGTTACAATTCTTGCTTTTATAATTGCTCTGTCAACGGTTCTTTTTACGTCCTGCACTTTCATTCCTGCACAAAGCTCCCAGTGTACAATATAACGGCTGTAATCATCTAAAACGGTACTCAAGTAATACCAACCCCATCCAATTATTTTAAAGTAAGTAAAATCAGTTTGCCACATTTGATGAACGAATCCTGTTTTGTTTGTAAACTCATCTTTAGCTGCTAAAAAATATGCTCGGGTGTTGTTATCAGTCCTCTTGCTTTTAAAATCCGGTAAACACTCGATTCAGAAATAAAAATTTGTTGTTCATCGGTTAATTTGTGCACAGCTCTCTTGACGATAATTCAGGACACTCTAAAGCAAGCTCTACAACTAAGTTTTTTTGTTCCCGGGGTATTGTGTTCCACTGCCTGTTAGAAGTGCGCTTACAAGGCTCTAAACCATCAATACCATTGTCGGAATAGGATTTGTACCAATTGTAAAACGTGCTTTTGTTTAAACCGATTTCGCGAAGCGTTTTATTAACGCCGATTTCGGAACGGACAACAATTTTGATTATCTCTTGTTTTTCGGAAGCTGTAAATCTCATATACTTTTTGAATTTTACAGATTCTCCAATATGTTCAAGCTTTTTTTACGATATCATAGCGCAATACTAAATCAGCTACGGTTTCCTTTAGCTTTTGATTTTCTTTTCTGAGCTCCGCTACTTCATCACTGGTTGCTTCCCTGGTTGTATCCCCTGATAATCTCTTCTTTCCCGCTTCTAAAAACTCTTTGTTCCATTTATAGAATTGAGATGGGTTAATGGAATACTTCCTGCATAATTCAGCTACTGGCATCTCAGCTCGTATAGCTTCCATTACAATATTTATTTTTTGTTCTGAACTAAATATTCTTTTTTGATTTACGACGTATCTCTTTTATAAAGTTCTCCGCTGTTTGTTTTTTCTTTGTTTCCATAGTATTATAAATTTATTGTTTTTCTGGAAACACTCTCTTAGTTTTAGTTAAATTTAGTCCACTTTATGCTGACGATTTACACTTTTGCGATGGATAAGTATTCAGCAAAATCGTTGTTTTTGCTTCCATCTAAACTACCTATACTTTTTATTCTCTTATAAAATGTTGATTTGTCCTGTTGATTTTTTGGCTTAGAGTTGGCGTCATATATGGTATAACGATATGCTGAATTAAACCAAAAATCCCCATTTTTATCTTCTATAATTGAACGAACACCATTGGCTGGTCCATCGTGTAGTTCTGTTAAGTCATCTTCAATAATCCAATCAAATGATTTTCCATTGTAGCGAAAAGCACCTAAGGTTGCTGTACCAAACCAAATATTATCTTGGCTGTCTGTGTAAATACAAAAAACAGCATAAGGGTTTGCATAGTTTGGATGTTTTGAAATATAATCTTCGCCTAGTTTGATTTTTGGAACTTTTAATTTCAAAAGACTTTCGCCATCATATCTGTAAACGAAACCGTCATATTCTTGGCTTTTAAACCAAATGTCATTTGGATTTAATTTCCAATCGTTATTAACCCCAGGTTTTTCTTTTAACGCTTTAAAAGTCTTTCCGTTAAATTGGCATATGCCATTATCAGTTATAAAATAAATGTTTCCCGATTTATCTTCCTTTATTTCTCCAATGCGATTACTTGTCAAGCCGTCTTTGGTTGTAAAATGAATGATTGTGTTTTCATCATATTCATACACTCCATCGTCTTTGCTTGCGAACCAATAATTGTTCTTCTTGTCTTGATAAACAAATGCTATGTCTTTTCCAAGCGTATTTACCGTGTCTCCGATTGAAGCTGAATTGGCTGAATTTTCAGATTGCGTTGTTGTCTGCCCATTGCAAGATGTCAAAATGGTCAGAATGCTAGAAAATAAGCATGTTTTTAATTTGTTTTTCATTAATTTCTTTTTTTTATTTGGTTTAGTATTTTAAAATTTATGACAATGCTAATTCTTAAACTTCTATCCAATTATAATTTTCATTAAAAAAATAAAATATATTACCGATTGCATGAGCTATAATAATTGGCCAAAGTTTTTTCTGTCTTGTGTAATAAAGTCCAAATATTAATGCCAAAATAAATACACTTGGTAAATTTTGCCAACCTAAATAAGTATGAAATGATGCTCTTATGATTGAACTTATTAGAATAATTAAAGCTGGGTGAAGTTTTTCAAATCGTTTAAAAAGATATCCAATCAGAAGTAATTCTTCAAAGAATGAATTTACAATTACAATGAGTGCAATGCTAAAAACGTTTGATTACAAGGAAATAGCGGAAACATTAATGGTAATTTGATTAAACAAGTTTAGTGATTCTATTAAATTATTTAATACTATTGCTGAAGATATTCGGATAAAAGCTAATAATAGAGCAATGCCAAGCATTATTGGCGTGAAGTCAAGATTAAAGTCTTTATACGTCCATCGTCTATATTTTAAAAAATAAGCTATTATAACTAATGCAATAAGTTCGTATATAACAATAAAAATGAAGTCAAAGCTATTATAGGATTGAGTTGTGGTAACTTTAGAATTCGTAAAAAAGGCAGTTTGTGTAGATGAATAAATGAATAATCCGAATCCAAGTAAAAGCACAAAAATCACTTCTATTATTACATTTTTATGATTCAAATGTTTGTTAGCTGCTGCTTTCATTTTATTAGTTTAAACTTTTCTCCATATTGTTTGTAAACTCCGCTATTATCTGTTCCTAACCACAGAATACCGTTGCTAAATAATAAGAGCGTTTTTATTTTTATTGTCGGTCTGTTCAAGGCTTATACGATCGTCATAGAGTTGCCACTAACGTCAGCCTGTGAAAAAACACATTGTTATTAACAGCAACTGTTTGTTATTACTGAAATAAAGATAAATAAAAAAAACGAATATGAATTATCTTTGATTATGCCAAATGTAATCTCTAAAAACCGCAGTCAGATTGAGTTTAAAAGCCTTGAAGATTGTATAGAAAAAGAAAATACAGTTAGATTTATAGATGCCTTTGTAGAGAAGTTGGAATTAGAAAAACTATTTTTTGTAAATAAATCTGTAAAATCAGAAGGCCGTCCGAGTTTTACTAATCAGTTATTTTTAAAAATTTACATTTACGGGTATATGAATGGAATCCGTTCATCACGTAAATTGTCAAAAGAAAGTAGCCGTAATATTGAAATGCAATGGTTGTGTAATGGCTTAACACCAAACTATCATTCCATAGCGGATTTCAGAAAAGTTAATCCCCAAGCCTTGCGCAACACGTTTAAATTATTTGTATTGTTTTTAAAAGATGCTGATTTAGTAGCAGGAGAAGTTATAGCCATAGATGGCACCAAAGTAAGGGCACACAATAGTAAGAAAAACAACTATAACCAAAAAAAGATAGATAGACATTTTGCATACATTGAAGAAAAAGCCAATCAATATCTCAAAGAATTAGATGCCTGCGATAAAAACGAACAAAACGAAAAAGTAAAAAACATAGAAGAGAAATTAGGAAGACTTAAAACGCAAAAGATAAAGTATGATCAACTTCAGGATTACTTAACTAAAAGTAACGAACCGCAAATAAGCACAACGGATGCAGATGCAAGAGCCTTATTAATACAAGGTCAAGTAGTAGAGGTAAGTTACAATACACAAGCGGCAGTAGATGACAAGCATAAATTAGTAGTAGCAACCCACACAATTAATCGTAACGATAGAAATGCATTAAGCAACATAGCATTAGAGACTAAAGAAAATATACAAGCAGAGACCTTTACCGTGTTAGCAGATAAAGGATATAACAATGCAAAGGAAATACAAACGTGTCAACAACACGGATTAAGCACCATTGTAGCGCAACAAGAGATAGTTAACAGTAACGATAAAGGCACCACTAAAGATTATTTAGTAACTAAATTCACGTATAATAAAGAGAATGACACATACACCTGCCCGCAAAAGCAAACACTAACAACAACCGGTACCTGGCACACAAAGAAACGCGACAATGGTTCTCATAAATTTAAAAAATACCGAACCACAGCATGTAAAACCTGTGCTGCTTTAAAACTATGCACAGCAAAGGCTGATGGTAGAAGGGAAATAGAACGAAGCGAATATGCAGAGGCAATAGAAATAAATAATAAAAATTACAAAGAACAATACGGGCTCTATCGCAAACGACAAGAAATTAATGAGCATATTTTTGGCACGATAAAAAGAGTTTGGGGCTATAATTACACTAACCTTAAAGGATTAAAAAAAAGTAAATGGGGAATGGGCATTAATTATGACAGTTTATAACATAAAACGAACAATAAACATACTTGGTTTTGAAGAACTGATGCAAAAAACTCCATGCCTGGAAGCCAAAGTATAACAAGGGATGGCTTTATGCACAAAAAACTAACAAAAAAGAAGCTGTTATAAGAACATTATTTTTTGAAGTAAAAATGGCAGCCTAAAATTTTGCTATCCCTATATACAAATTATGTAAGCCTCAATAAATTTTACAATCAAAAATTTGCTATCCAAAAAATAAACTGAATTTTTTCACAACCTGACGTTTCTCGGCTTTGCGAAGTGGCGGATTTTGAAGTACTTACTTTCAATTTAGCACTAAAGTTTATTAGAACTCCTAATGCTCAATTTAGCACTGAACCCGCCATTTTGCCAAACTGCTGTTAGCTGTAGCCTTTTATTAATTCCTTCTTGTCAAATCAGTTACCACTTTTCCGTCATATTTCCAAAATCCATATGTTCCGCCAAACCAAATATTGTCTTTTTTGTCTCCAATTATAAAAACTATTCCTTCGTATTTTTTGCCTTTACTATCAACAAATCCATTAAATTCTTTTCCGTTATAGGTACAAAGACCTTGCTGTCCACCAATCCATAAATTTCCCTTTGTGTCTTCGTAAATTGCTCTAATATTTTTGGTGCATAGTCCGTCTTTCGCTGAAAAAGTATTAAATGAGTTTCCATTAAAAGTAGTCAAGCCACTTTCTCTATTTCCATTAAATCCAATCCAAATATTACCCTTTCTATCAATTATGCTTGTTCTTACTTGGTCGTCACTTATTCCATCTTTCGGCATATATTGAGTAAAGGTATTTCCGTCAAATTTGTGAACTCCACCGTGAGACATTGAGGCGAACCATAAGTTTCCATTATTATCTTCTGTAATGCTTTGAATAACGTTGTGATAAAGTCCATCAGGCATAGTATCGCCAATTTCCGATAAGTGGTTCGTGAATAATTTGCCATCGTAACGATATGCTCCAGCTCCATTTGTTCCTATCCAGTAAATTCCCATTTTATCTTGAACGATAGATTGTACTTCATTTGGATTGACCATCGGATATGATTTTTTAAGCCAATCGGTTGAGATTTTATATTCTGGAATTTTTAAATGTGTAAATTTTGTTCCATTAAAAACGGAAATTCCGTTTGCTGTTCCAAACCATAAATCGCCATTATCAACTTGATAAATACAAGATATTTTATTGTTAGAAAGCCCATCTTTTTCTGTAAAATGGACATAATTTGAACCATCAAATTTATAAACACCATCGTTGGTAGTTCCAAACCAAAGGTTGTCGTCTTTATCTAAAAAGCCGCAATAAGCATTCCCATTTGGGTTTTCTATTTTTCCTGTCGTTATATTATCTTCAGTTTTGTCTTGCTTAACCTGTCCATTACAAGAAGACAAAGTAAATATTAAGCCTACAAGTGTAAAATACTTTGGTAATATCAATTGCATATGTTTTCCCATTGGTTCTTGGTTTGTTTAGGTTACAGCTAACGTTTTCGGGGCTTGCGCCGTTTTTTGCTTGTCCAAGTTATGCATTTGAGCGTTAACACGCAAAAAATGGAGCAAGACCTGTGTTACCAGCTGGCCGACGCACACAGTTTTATTTAGGTCTCGGGATACCACCAGCCCGAATGAACATGTTTATATTCTCGTCCTCTGTCGTCGATAATTTTTATTTCACAGGTAAAGGGCCTTCTACGTGTCCGCTTTGTTTTGGTAATGTTTTGTTGAGATCAAATTCAATTGTCATTGTAGCTTTAGAAACATAGTCCATTGTCGAGCCGCTATTTTTAACCAGGTCTGGAAACCATTTGCACCAATGATGAATTGAGTCACGAATTGGTTTTGTCAGCAGTCCGTCAGGTGTCGCGGTGTCTGCGAGAATGTGCACGTAAAGTTTGCTTAAGTTGGTCAGCCGAGATTGCTTTAGTAAATGTCCGAGAAAATAGTCGTCATTAATGTAGTTCATAAGACTAATGAACGAATGTCCGAAGTTGTGCGATACACTTTTTAATGGCTTATGACTTGTCATTGTCTGAATGTTTTTTGTCTACCGGGATTTGTCCCGGCGGCTTGCTGGTAACTTGCGGATAAGCGCTACTCACCCATTTTTAATTATTTGTTTTCGTTTGTAAGCATAAATATAATAAAAAAACCACCCAGTCCCTGAGTTTATCGAAGGGGGGCGGTTTAAATTTGCATTTACAAACAATCTAACGCTTCAGTTTTTTAACTAGCCATTTACATCCAACAGAAACAGAAAAACTAACAACAGCTCCAATAGCCGCAAGGATTGCTGTTTTTAAAATATCTGATGAACCTATGTTCGCCAATACGGTCAAGGCTGTTCCCGAAACAGTTCCCATGATAGTCCCACTTTCTATGTGATGGCTGTTACTCACTACTTAAGATGTAAATCGTCAGCATAAAGTGGACTAAATTTAACTAAAACTAAGAGAGTGTTTCCAGAAAAACAATAAATTTATAATACTATGGAAACAAAGAAAAAACAAACAGCGGAGAACTTTATAAAAGAGATACGTCGTAAATCAAAAAGAATATTTAGTTCAGAACAAAAAATAAATATTGTAATGGAAGCTATACGAGCTGAGATGCCAGTAGCTGAATTATGCAGGAAGTATTCCATTAACCCATCTCAATTCTATAAATGGAACAAAGAGTTTTTAGAAGCGGGAAAGAAGAGATTATCAGGGGATACAACCAGGGAAGCAACCAGTGATGAAGTAGCGGAGCTCAGAAAAGAAAATCAAAAGCTAAAGGAAACCGTAGCTGATTTAGTATTGCGCTATGATATCGTAAAAAAAAAGCTTGAACATATTGGAGAATCTGTAAAATTCAAAAAGTATATGAGATTTACAGCTTCCGAAAAACAAGAGATAATCAAAATTGTTGTCCGTTCCGAAATCGGCGTTAATAAAACGCTTCGCGAAATCGGTTTAAACAAAAGCACGTTTTACAATTGGTACAAATCCTATTCCGACAATGGTATTGATGGTTTAGAGCCTTGTAAGCGCACTTCTAACAGGCAGTGGAACACAATACCCCGGGAACAAAAAAACTTAGTTGTAGAGCTTGCTTTAGAGTGTCCTGAATTATCGTCAAGAGAGCTCGCGCACAAATTAACCGATGAACAACAAATTTTTATTTCTGAATCGAGTGTTTACCGGATTTTAAAAGCAAGAGGACTGATAACAACACCCGAGCATATTTTTTTAGCAGCTAAAGATGAGTTTACAAACAAAACAGGATTCGTTCATCAAATGTGGCAAACTGATTTTACTTACTTTAAAATAATTGGATGGGGTTGGTATTACTTGAGTACCGTTTTAGATGATTACAGCCGTTATATTGTACACTGGGAGCTTTGTGCAGGAATGAAAGTGCAGGACGTAAAAGAACCGTTGACAGAGCAATTATAAAAGCAAGAATTGTAACTAAACAACGGCCCAGATTATTATCCGACAATGGTTCATGTTACATTGCAGGCGAACTCAAAACATATTTGAAAGACAATCATGGAATGGATCAGGTACACGGCAGACCCATGCATCCGCAAACGCAAGGCAAGATTGAACGTTATCACCGAACAATGAAAAACGTTGTGAAGCTTGATAATTATTATTCACCGGAAGAATTAATTGCGGCCATTGAAAAGTTCGTGGAAAATTACAACAATGCTCGTTATCATGAGTCTTTAAAAAATCTAACGCCTGCTGATGTTTATTTTGGACGAGGAGAACTAATTTTAAAAGAAAGAGAAAAAATCAAACAAAATTCATTAAAAAAAAGAAGGGAGGAATATGAAAAAATGAGAAAAATTATGAAACATCAAAAAACTAACTTAACTTTAAATTAAACTTAAAACACTCTCTTGTGAAAAGTTCACTTTACTTTGACTACATACATGTGTACCACAAGTAACGTTTCCACCTACAAGGCCACGTGGACCATAGTGTGCGGAAGAAGTAAGAATAGTAAATAAAAATATTGCGCATAGCGCTTGTTTAAAAATTGTATTTATGATTTTCATAGTAATTTAAATAAATATTGATAATAACTTATTGTGTGAAATATGTTTCACAAAAAAAAATCACACCAAAGCAAAGCCTTGTGCCTGTACTAAAATAATTTTAATTTAAGCGGCAAAGAAAATGTGTTTGGCCTGATACTTATACCTTTTCGGGAGGAAGAAAAATTGAAGTAGAAAAGCCTATAAGCGTCTTGCTACTAGCCATATCCAAGTATTCGAGGCAAGGCAAGCTTATGTTTTTAAAAACTATATAATTTGATTCGTGATTTAATAATTGAATTCCTTCTTCTTTGAGATTAGGAGCTTTTTGTTCTTCTTTGGATGTGACATCTTCTTCAAGTTCTTCAGCAAGACAGCATTTTCCTTCACAACCTAATTCAGGCTTTTCTCGATTCTCACATAAATTATTTGCAATATATTCTTGGTTGAGGTAAAATTTAATTAATATGCTAACTTGACTTCCATTTTGAATTAGAAATCCAACTAGTAACAGAGGTGCTAAAAACCTTTTCATTTAATAAGTAAATATATAAAAAAATAACAAGAGTTTAACATACTTATAAAGAATATAGGTGTCCAACTTTTTTTCCCTTTAACGCTTTTAAACTTAAGCTAATTACAACGAAAGGGAATTAGTTTTAAGAGTAGATCGTTTTAATAAGTCTTGAATTTAAACCCTATATATCAAAATTTGAAGTTTATATAGTTTGATACGCGATAGTTGTTTTATTAAAAATCAAACCTTACATAAAAAAGCGGCAAAAACCCTAATTGATAATTTTCAATCAAAGGCGATTTATTGAGGTCAGCCGGGTCGGGTGAATAACTTAATGCTAAAACATTTTTAGTGGATAAAAGATTAATTAAATCCAAAGCGAGTTCAAGGCTGGTTTTCTTTAAATTAATTTTATAGGCTACTCTGAAGTCAATTCTATTGTATGGATTGAACTGAAGGGTGTTGATGGAATCATCTACAGGAACTACATCCATGATTGCATTGCTGGCCGCAATATTCACCGGCGAATATCTTTTTCCACCTCCATAAGTAAATTTAGTACTGAAGCTTAATAAATCTTTTTTGTTTTTTCCTACGTTGTATTCCAATCCTCCTAACAGATTCATCATGTAATTTCCGTTAAAATCAGTATCATAAGTTTTTCCGTTACTACCGGTATATTTACTTTCAAACAGGCTGCCGCTAAACATGAAAAAGAAATGATTGTGAAAAGATTTTTGAATGGTTAATTCAATACCGTAGTTTGTGCCGGTTCCGTTATTTTCCATGGTGTAAAGCGGAAAGAATCGAGTAAAAGTAGCGCCCCTATTTAAGGCGGATACTCCGGATTTAACCTGATACACGGGCACATTCCAAAGTAATTGACAAAACAATTCGGTTTTTACTGAAAAGTATTTTCCCAGGCTTATATCATGACCAATTACAAAGTGATTGCTTTTAGTAAAATCTAAATCTTTATTGGTTAGTTTCTTTTCGGTATTTGGAATTAAAGTATTTTTTTCCACTATACTATCCGGAGCTGTAAAATATAAATAGGTTTGCTGCATTTGACTGTGTAAACCATAGGCAACACTCAAAACTTGATTTGAATTGATTTGATACCTAAAACTAGCTCTAGGTTCTACACTCGATTTCCCGTTCAATGTTAAATAGTGGGCATAAACTCCGCCATTAAAACTCAAGCGATTATTGAATTTATGAACGTAAGTAATATAAGGTTGTATCAAATAAAAATCGGTTACCGAATTAATTCTTCCTTTAAATGGTTTATTTAGAATCGCTGAAGCCGTAGTGTCAAAAACCGAATTGATTTTGATACTGTCTTTAAAATTCACATTTATCCTATTTACAAAAAATCCGGTTTTGATACTGTTTCTTGAATTGAATTTAGATTTAATAAACCAGGCTAAAGTTGTTTTTCCTTCATAAAAATTATATCCCAGAATTTGCGGAAGCGTATCTTTTGGAATGAAATTTTTGTTTCGTAATACTAAAAAATGCTCACTTTTTATAGAAGAAGCGCCATAGGCCAAACTGGTTTTCATAATTGTTTTGGTGCCAAAACTATAGGTATGATTAAAAATACCGGCGCCCATGTTGGTTGCAAAATACTGATCGCGGTTTAAATCTCCGTATAATTCCTTGGGCCTTTCTTTGGTATTACTTAATACAATGGCAATTTTACTTAATCCTCCAATGCCATTAAAACTAAATACACCTGCTTTTTTGGTTGGAAAATTAAGACGGAATCCTACGTCCTGATAACCGGGCACCGCACTGGTTCCTATATTAATATTGGCTTTACTGAAAAGGGCTAGGGTAGAGTAGCGATAGGAAAAAATATAAGTGGCTCCGGTTTTTTTACTTAATGGGCCTTCGGCTGTAATCTCCGTTCCTAAAAATCCAAACTGAAATGTTTTTTCGTGTTTTTCATTATTCCCGTTTCGCATTTTTAAATCAAATACACCGCCAATTGCGTTACCGTAATTGGCAGGAAATGCTCCGGTAAAAAATTCGCTGTTAGCTAAGTATTTATTATTGATTATTCCCTGAGGTCCGCCGGCCGAACCCGCAATAGCAAAGTGATTGGGATTGGGAATATCAATTTCTTCTAATCTCCATAATAAACCGGTTGGACTATTTCCTCTTATCACAATATCATTACGCGAATCATTAGTTCCTTGTACGCCTGCAAAGTTAGCGGCCATCCTCGCCGGATCGTTTCTTGAGCCGGCATATCTTTCTGTTTCTTCTATGCTGAACTCTTTCATGTTGGCCATGCGCATATTGCTTACCACATCCGTATCTTTACTTGCTTTCACTTCAATTTCTCCAATCTCAAACGTGTTTTCTTCCAATTCTACATTTAATATTACTTCTTTTCCTGAGGTTACAATAATATCACGAAGTGGAGTGGTTTTGTATCCGGTATAGGTGAACAAAAAAGATTGTCTTCCAACCGGAATATTTTCCAATTTAAAAAAACCATTGTTGTCGCTTACCGTATTGGCAACTATACCCTTAGTGGTAACTTGTACAACTACACCCGGTAAACCAATTCCAATATCTTTATCGCTTATTTTACCTTTTACGGTTTGTGTGATTTGAGCTGATAATAAAGCGGGCAAAGCACAAACAAGAAAGAAAATGATTTTTTTCATGGATTAAGTTTTAATCAAAAGTAACACACAAGATAGGCTTATCTATGTCACATTATGCAGTTTGTAAAAAAATTTATGCAAAAAACGCAGATGAAGTGAATGTAAAAGGGATAAACCGTAAAATGCAAGCAATTTTAAGATTATTAGGATACCGACAGGTTATTAAATTTAGTCTCGGATTTTTAAGACTTCACCTATCTGAAGGTCATCACTTTTTAAACCATTTAAATTGCGAATGGAATTAACAGTAACTTTGTACCTATTGGCAATCACTGATAGTGATTCACCCTTTCTAACTGTATGTGACTTTTTGGTTGATTTATTTTCGGCTAGTAATTTATTTGTAAGTTTTTCCTTTTTTGCTTCTAATTTTTCAGGAGCGTTGTTTTTTTCTGCCGGTTTTTGAGCGCGAACATAAACGGTTAATTTTTTTCCGGCCCGTACACCTTTTTTTCCAATGAAATTCCAGTTTTTTAAATCCATTACGGTAACACCGTATTTACGTGCAATTGTGCTTAATTTTTCGCCGGATTTAACCGTGTGTATTTTTTTAATTTCTTCAATATTTTCAACTAATTCTCCATTTTCATTTTGAGCTTTTAAGGCTGCATATATATCCTGCTCGTTGGTCAGGAAAATCCCAATTTTCTTTTTTGGTAAACACATACTGTGTCCACCCGCAGGAATAATATTTTTTCGGTATTGCGGATTAAAATATAAAATTTGCTCTTGATCAATATCTAAAGCGGTTGCTATTTGATCAAAAGTCATTTGTTCTTTCACAATTACAGTATCCACTTCAAAATAGGTTTTGATTGGAACCGATGGATAAATATTATGTTCCGCGGCGTAATTCATTACATAATTTGCGGCAATAAAGGCAGGCACATAACCCTGTGTTTCTTTAGGTAAATAAGGTCTTATTTCCCAATACGTTTTTTTGCCGCCGCTTCTTCGGATAGCCTTAGAAATACTTCCGGGCCCGGCATTGTAAGCTGCCAATACCATTTGCCAATCGCCAAACATATCGTATAAACTCTTTAAGTATTCGGCTGCGGCTACTGTCGCTTTATATGGATTGCATCTTTCATCTAAATATGAATTTACATTTAATCCATACATTTTTCCTGTAGGATACATAAATTGCCATAGTCCCATTGCTCCTGCGTGAGATCGAGCATACGGAATAAGAGCACTTTCAATTACAGCCAAATGCTTTAATTCAAGCGGAATATTGTAGCGGTCTAAAACTTCTTCGAACATGGGATAATACAATTGAGCCATACCCATCATTCTGCTAACACTGTTTCTTTTACGATAACAGTATAAATTAATAAAACCTTTTACGTGTTCGTTATACACCAAGTCAAAAGGGGATACGGCATCTAATTTGGCAATTCTCGTTTGATAAGTATAATCATCATAATAGGGAATACTGTCTTCTTTAAATTTATATTTATTGTTTTTGGGGAAAATAGATTTTTGAAAACCCGATTCAAATAATTTTAATTTTTGCAAACTATCCAACATAGTTGCAATCGGATCGTCGTTTTGAGCTACTTCAGCTAAGGAAACTGTTTCTTGCCCAAAAACAACCTGCAGATTGAAAAGTACAAGGATGAAGAATATGTTGCGACTTTTTTTCAATTTATCTATATTTTATATACGAACTTTTGCTAAAAACGTTACAATTTAAGGAATATATTATAAAAATAAGAAGCTGTAAGTTCGAAAAAAAAGAGATTTTAGACGAATAAAGCTGTATTAAGTTTTAACTTTACCTTGTGAAAAAAGCCGACTTAGAAGAACCTCCACTTATCAATATTGAAAGAAATCCAATTGTATTGATTTCATCCTTAATTTTAACCCTTGGATTAGGATATTTAACCTATAAAAATTTATTTGCTAAAGATGTAATGGATATTAATCCATTGGCATTTTTTCTTTGCGTTCCTACTGCAATTTTAGCCTTTCAAACCTTATGGTTTTTGTTAAATCCGTTTGCGTTAATTTATGAAGACCGATTTGAGATTAAATGGTCTTTTTTTGGAAGCGGAGTTTGGTATTTTATTGATTTTAATAAGGCCGGCATAAACGCCAAAAAGGCCATCGTGTTAAATTACAACGACGGTGAAACTTGCAAACTAAAGTTGTTTGGTATTAAAACCGGACATATTCCTTTGCTTTTTCAGGAAATTACGAATGGAATTTCTGCTTCTTTAACAAATAGAGCTCAACAATAGTGAATTAGCTTGTAACTATTTCTAATTGGCTAATTATAATAAACAAAGCTTTGTTTAAAATCAGCCTATGCAGTAAAATTACCTGTCTCTTTTAAAACTAATTTCGTAATTAAAAACTGTTTCAATGTTACATTTTATTTTACAAACAAACGTGGCTGTGGCTGCGGTGAACGATTCACTAGCTAATTCTCCAGCCGTTGCCGGAATTCAAACTATGCCTGAAGTAACAGAAACGAAAATATCGTTGATGGAAATGGTAAGCAAGGGGGGGCCAATTATGATTCCCATTGCATTATTGCTTTTAGTAAGCATTTATATTTTTGTTGAACGATTAATCGTTATCACTAAAGCTTCAAAGAAAGTTCCGAATTTAATAGGAACTATGAAGGAAATGATTCATAGTGGCAATATTGCGAATGCCCGAACTATGTGTAAAAGCAGTAATACACCAGAATCATTGATGATAGAGCAAGGAGTTGCACGTATTGGGCAATCCTTTTCTGAAATCAGAGAGGCCATGAATAAAAGTGGGTCCAATGAAATTGCTAAACTGGAAAAAGGGATGAATATTTTAAATATTATTGGGCGTATTGCACCTATGTTTGGGTTTATTGGGACAATTATTGGTGTTATTACTATTTTTTATGATATCTCATTAGCTAAAACGGTTGAAATTGAAATTATCTCAAAAGGATTGTATCAGAAAATGATTACATCGGCCGGCGGATTAGTAGTTGGCGTATTTGCATTTGTGTGTTACCATTGGTTAAATACCAGAATAGACAAACTCGCACAACGAATGGAAGATTCACAAATTGAATTATTAGATTCTTTAAACGAGCCGGCAAAATAAATAATTTAAAAAAATGGCATTACGAAAAAAACATAGAGAATCTGAAGTAAGTACTGATTCATTAAATGACATCATGTTTTTCTTACTACTCTTTTTTCTGATTCTTTCCACTATGGTGAGTCCTAATTCCATAAAAATTAACTTACCTAAATCCGACCCGAATGTTACGGTGGATAATAATAAGAAACCAATTCATGTAGCAGTTTCTAAAGACAGAAAATATTATGTGAATAGTGTAGAGATTACACTTGAAAACATGGAGGCTGAGATTGCAAAATTTGCAGCACAGCAAACAGAACCTACAGTATTAATGCATTTGGATAAAGAGTTAACAATACAGGATCAGATTGATATTATGACCATTTGTTATCGGTTAAAATGTAAAACAGTATTAGCAACGGCTGCAACACAAAAATAAAATGTATCTATCTAAAGAAGAAGAAAGAAAACACAAATTGCTTTCAGGCACTATCAGCCTGGGAGCTTTTACTTTGTTATTATTGTTTTTAATTTTCTTTAATCTAATTCGCCCTAATCCTCCATTTCCACCCAGCGGCGGTGGCGGAGGACAGGAATTGGCTTTGGGAATGATGACAGTGGGTAATGATGATATTGATTTTGGAAATATGGGTAAAGCTACCAATGTTGTGGTAAATGAAACTTCTTCTGCTGAAGAACAATTGGTAACCGACCCGGGTGGTGAAAATGTGGAATTAAAAAATACAGAAAAAAAAGTTGTTAAAGAAAACACGCATGTTATTGTTCCGGTTAAGCCTAAAACGGAAAAAGTTATTGTTAAAGAAAAATCAGAAGCAGAAAAATTAGCAGAAAAATTTAAAAAGAATACCGGGAAAGACGGGGGTGGACACGGAAATAATGAGGAGGCCGGTCAAAATGGTGCACCTAATGGTGACCCAACTAAAGAAGGGAATGGCGGAACCGGGAATGGCGATGGCGGAGGTGAAGGCAATGATAAAGGCCCCGGTAAAGGTCCGGGCAATGGTCCCGGCTTTGGTGGAGGAAAAATTGGAGTGGATTTAAAAGGAAGAGCAATAGTAAAGCCACCTAAATTACCAAGTGATACCAAAGAAGAAGGTAAAGTGGTTGTTGAAATAACTGTAGATAGTGAAGGGCATGTTATTGAAGCTAATCCGAACGGGAGAGGAACAACCACAAGTAGTGCTACCTTAAAAGCAAAAGCTAAACAAGCCGCTTTTGCAACAAAATTTAATGTGGATGGAAAGTTTGAAGAACAGCGTGGTACCATTACCATTGTATTTTCATTTAATTAGATAAGTCTGATCCAATAAAACAATAAAGCCTAAATGACTTATCAGCAAACCGTAAATTATTTGTTTGAAAAGTTACCTATGTTTCATAGGATTGGCCCGGCCGCATATAAAGCGAACCTCGACAACACGCATAAAATAATGGAGTTGTTGAATAGACCACAGCAGAAATTAAAAGTGATTCATGTTGCCGGCACGAATGGAAAGGGTAGCTCATGTCATATGCTTGCTGCAATTCTTCAAGATGCAGGTTATAAAACAGGTTTATATACTTCACCGCATTTAATTGACTTTAGAGAAAGAATAAAAATTAATGGTAAAGTAATCAGTAAAAATTATGTGGTTGATTTTGTAGAAAAGTATAAATCGGAATTTGAAAAAATTGAACCTAGTTTTTTTGAATGGACTGTTGGACTCGCGTTTGACTATTTCAGGAACGAAGAGGTTGATGTAGCCGTTATTGAAGTGGGTTTGGGCGGAAGATTAGATTCTACTAACGTGGTTAAACCTTTAGTTTCGTTAATTACAAATATAAGTTACGATCACGTGAATTTGTTGGGTGATACTTTGCCCAAAATAGCGGCAGAAAAAGCAGGAATTATAAAAGCAAAGGTTCCGGTAGTGGTAAGCCAATATCAAAGTGAATCCGGCCCGGTATTTATGACTAAAGCTCGCGAATTAAAATGTACCATTGATTTTGCGGATAAGATTTATAAATTGCTGGATACAAAAATTGAAAATAATTTTTTAATAATTAAAGTTTTAAATAAAAAAACAAATACAATTCATGAATATAAGAGCGATTTAAAGGGGCAATATCAAACCAAAAATATTCTGGGAGTACTTGCAGTTATTGAAAAAATAAAAGAACAAGGTTTTTTAATTGAAGAGGAAAGTGTGCTAAATGGATTAAGCAAGGTTGAAAAATTAACCGGGTTGATTGGCAGATGGCAAAAAATTTCAGAAAAACCGACCATAATTGTTGATACCGGTCATAATGAAGATGGAATCAAACAAGTGTTGGAAAATCTCAAACAAATTAAACATAAAAAATTGCATTTTGTATTTGGTGCTGTAAATGATAAAGACATAGATAAAATTTTAAGTTTATTACCAAAAGATGCCGAGTATTATTTTGTGAAAGCAAATATTCCGCGTGCGCTGGATGAAGTAGAACTTAAAAAATTGGCGCATCAAAAAAAATTAAAAGGTGATTCTTTTGCGTCGGTAAAAGAGGGATTAAATCACGCAAAATCTAAAGTAAAGAAGGAGGATTTAATTTTAGTAGGAGGAAGTACCTTTGTGGTTGGGGATGCTTTAAGTTAAAACTTTCTCAATCCAATCACCATGTTCTTTTATAAGATTAATTAGTTCATCAACTGCTGTTTCGCTGGTCACATTTTTTTTCACCACTTCCTTTCCCTTATATAAACTAATTTTTCCGGGTCCCGTACCTACGTAACCATAATCGGCATCCGCCATTTCGCCGGGGCCGTTTACAATACAACCCATAATGCCAATTTTTATTCCTTTTAAATGATCGGTTTTTTCGCGAATTTTTTGTGTGGTTTCTTGTAAATCAAATAATGTTCTTCCACAACTTGGACAAGAAATGTATTCGGTTTTGGAGATTCGTGTTCGGGTAGCTTGCAAAATTCCAAAAGCAGTGGAATTGCATACTTGCGTACTTACCGATTCTTTTTGCTTAATCCAAATGCCATCCCCAAATCCATCCAACAACATTCCCCCAATATCGGTGCTGCTGAATAACTGAAATTCCGACTCACTTAATTGATTGTAATTACATTTAATAATAAATGGAATTTTACATTCATTTAATTTCAATTCAATAGCCATCCTGCGTAATTCAGGCAGGGTGTGTTTATTAAAAGAATCAAATACTAAACAAATGTTTTTTTCGGATTTAATTTTATTTATAAATGTTTCTGAAAGTACATGAATATCAACAGCCACAAAATTTAAAATGGGGGAGTGCTCTGTAGTTTTAAAATACTCTTCGCCTAAATAAATCGGATAGGCTCTTTCTTTATTTTTGTTCTTTTGCCAATTTTCACTATTATATATGAGTCCAAGTGTTCCCGGAATTTCAAAATCAATATTATTGTCTCCTAAAAATAAGTAGTCAACGGCCATATCCGTTAAGTTCCATTTATCCATAGGAACTGAATATTGATAACCAACACCAAATAAACTTGCCGGTGTGACCTCTGTTTTCATACTGAAATCAGCAATTACTCGTGGTACATGATGTCCGCCAATATTTACAACCTCAATCGTTTTGTTTCTTTCATATTCAAATGGATTATAGGGCAAATCATTTTCAAGTTTTCGAATATCCGAGTGATCTGTTCTTTTAGAATATCTTTCGGCAAGTGTTTTAGCCACTGGAATTTCATATTCAGGCTCTTCGGTTAATGAAACGCGTATTGTATCTCCCAATCCATCTTCTAATAATGTTCCGATCCCAACTGCAGATTTAATTCTTCCGTCTTCACCATCGCCGGCTTCAGTCACACCTAAGTGCAAAGGATAATTTCTTCCACTTTCTATCATTTTGGAAACTAATAAACGATAAGCCTGCACCATTACTTGGGTATTACTGGCTTTCATGGAAATAACAATATTGTGGTAATTATTGTCCTCGCAAATTCTTAAAAACTCAAAAGCGCTTTCCACCATTCCTAAAGGTGTATCGCCATATCGACTTAAAATTCTATCGCTTAAAGAGCCGTGATTAGTTCCAATTCGCATGGCAGTGCCATATTCTTTACAAATTTTTACTAGCGGAGTGAATCTGTTTCTGATTCTTTCTAATTCAGCTTCGTAAGCAATATCTGTATAATCAAATGTTTCAAACTTTTTTTTATCGGCATAATTTCCCGGATTCACTCTCACTTTTTCAATTACTCTCGCTGCAAACTCGGCTGCATTAGGGGTAAAATGAATGTCGGCACAAATGGGTGTGTTATAACCTCGCTGAACTAACTCCTTTTTTATAACTTCTAAATTCTTGGCTTCATTTAAACTTGGCGCGGTTATCCTTACCAATTCGCAACCCGCTTTAATCATTCTAATACTTTGTTCAACCGTGGCCTTTGTGTCCATGGTGTCTGTGGTGGTCATGCTTTGTACCCGAATAGGATTAGTAGCACCCAATTTCAAATCGCCTATGGTAACTTCGCGAGTTTGAAATCTAGAATAAGCGGTTAATGAATTGCAGTATTTGGAATTGAATTTCACTTTTTAATGTTTTTGGCAATTCTTTTTGTGATAGGTACCCAAACTCTTCTTCCAACATCTTCGGCCAAATTTAGACATATTTTTTCGGACAAAAGTTTAGTTCTGTACTCGGTACGATCTTTATTGGTACCAAATAGCAAATCACCTGCGTTTCTGTTGTTTTTTAAATCTTCACTTTTAGATTTTGTATTTCTGCATTCCTGCAGATTAACACTTTTGTTTTTATTATCAACTACTTTTATGGTAGCAGAACAGTCAACTGTGTTTAGTATAACATGCTGACCGTTATAGGGTGATTTAGGATCATCGATAATTTCAGTTTTACTGCCTTCAGTTATTTGAAGTAAAACAACATTGAGGGTATAATCTGCTTTGGTTTCGTCATCTACCATTGTTACGTTGTGCGTAATTCCGCCTTCATTTTTCAAACTACTAATAAATCCGTTCGAGATTTCTTCGTCACTTACCAAACCCACATACTTCACATTAAAATCATTGGAAATATATGAGGGTTTAATGGATTGCGTATTCAGGTAAATACTCACCGGTTTAGCAATGCCTTTTTTAAACAATGTGCAAGAGCTCAGCGAATAAATGAGCAGAAATATAATTAAGGTTCTAATCAATTGATTTCAATTTCATCAACAAAAATAAAGGCTCCATCGCCGTGACCTAAATGCCACTCAGGTAATTCGCCAAAGTTAATTGCTTTGATACGAATGTAACGAGTTTGAATAGATTTCTCAAATGATTTCTTTAGTTTTTTAATGATTATTTCTTCTTTTTTTGGGTCTACATCACTACTTAAGGATTCAAGCTTCTTAAAAGTCTTACCATCAGATGATATGCTTATTTCCAATTGTTTGGGGAATAAAATCCATGATCGGGAATCTTGTAAAAAGTTGGCCGAAACGTGATGAACTGGTATTGTTTTCTTTAAATCAATTACGCAATCAAAATCTTTGTATTGATAGCCTTGCCACTCTCCTTTTCGCCAGTTTTCCGATCCGTAAATGCCATCAATTACTCCATCTGCTCCACCGGCAGTATATTGCTTGTTATATGCGGTTTTTAATCGTATAGAATAGTTATTTGGTCTTTTCACAAATTCCGCCTTATTTGTTGCACTGCTAAGGTCATTACAAAATGTTTTGCACTTAACTACACCTGATTTTTCGATTACTAAAGGTTTCAAATAAACTGATGAGTTGGAATCCGGTTCAGTTCCGTCAAGCGTATACACTATCTTTTGATTTATACAAGAATGACCCTGCAATTTAACAGTAGTTTTTCCTATAAAAGATTTCCCAGGTGCTTGTATGATAGGTGTGGGAATCAAAAAAGGAGTTTCAATTTTACTGTTTGGTATGGTGGCGTCGGCTCTGCCAAATTTATTTTCAGCGCTTAATGTAGGCTCAAAAGAAAATGTCATACTTCCCCCATTCAGAATACGGTTATGACTTATCCAAGAATTAAAACTGAGTCCGTCATTGTATTTTACGGATTGAACAACGCCGGACTCGCCGTTATAAGCGTATTTATTTATGGCAAAAATGATATTATTTTCTAATCGTATTTCGGCTAAATCAAAAAGCGGGCTTCCTATAATATATTCAGTTGAGCCCGGACAAACCGGATAGAAACCTAATGCACTGAAAACATACCAGGCACTCATTTGTCCACAATCTTCATTGCCAATTAAACCGTCGGGTGTATTTTTATAAAAATCGTTTCTAATTTGTGCAATTAATTTTTGAGTTTTTTCAGGTTTGCCAATATAGTTATAGAGGTAAGCCATGTGATGGCTAGGTTCATTCCCGTGCGCATACTGACCAATTAATCCGGTAATATCTGCTTGCGTTCTGCCGCTGGTTTTGGATGAGGTTTGAAAAAGGGAATCTAATTTGGTTTCAAATTTTTTCTTTCCTCCATGCATTGCAATTAATCCCTCAATATCTTGTGGAACATAAAATGAATATTGCCAACTGTTTCCTTCGGTAAAATGATTATTCACTTCCTTAGCGTCAAACGGAAACAACCAGTTTCCGTTTTTTCGTGGACGCATAAATCCGGTTTTTGGGTCGAACATGTTTTTGTAGGCCTGGGCTCTATTCATGTAAATCAGAAAATCAGTTTGTTTATTTAGTTTTTTGGCCATTTGAGCAATGCACCAATCATCGTACGCATATTCGAGTGTGCGTGAAACGCTTTCTGAAATATCATCAACATCCAGAAAGTTTTTATTGCCATAATCCTGAATTCCGAAACCAGTGTATTGTGATGCTGCTTTCATGGCATCAAATAATTTTTCATTATCTATCCCGTCAATCCCTTTTAAAACAGCATCAGCAATTACAGAAACAGAATGATAGCCAATCATACATTCTGTTTCATTAGCCGATAATTCCCATACAGGAAGTCGATTTGCTGTTTTATATTGATTTAAAAAAGTATTTAGGAAATCTTTTGTTCTTTCTCTCTCAATAATAGTGAATAAAGGATGCAAAGCTCTGTACGTATCCCACAATGAAAAAACGGTATATTGCTGATGTTTATCTGATTTGTAAATTTTATCATCTCGATCTCTATATGAACCATCCACATCGCTGGCTAATGAGGGATGAATGAAACAATGATAAAGTGCCGTGTAGAATATAGTTTGCCGGTCGGAATTATTTTCGAGAATTTGAATTTTATTCAATTGTTCGTTCCAAACACTTTCGGCTTTTAGTTTGTATTTTTCAAAATCCCAATGATCGGCTTCTTGCAGCAAATTAGCCATAGCGCCTGCCTCACTTACATTCGAAATGCCCACTTTAACCAGCAAATTTTGATTGGGAATTTCAAATTCTATTGAAGCTCCATTTATGATATTATTAGTTTTCGAATATGTAATTGACTTTATTGGTTTTGAAAATTGAAGGGCAAAAAAACATTTTTGATTTTTGGCCCAGGCCTCACTGCTTCTGAATCCGCTTATAGTATTACTGTCTTTTTGTTGAATATTTCCATCTAATAATTTATCACGATGCAATAAATCTAAAATCACATAAGCTTTTCGATCGGGAAAGCTATATTTATGAATTCCGGTTCTGAGTGTGGCAGTCAGTTCAACATTTACTTTTTCTTCTTTCAAAAAAACCTGATAATAACCGGCACTTGCTTTTTCTTGCTTATGATTGAAGGTAGATGAATAAAAGTGCGGATCTATAATTGGATTTGAACTTACCGGCATCAGCATTACATCTCCCCAATCACTACATCCGGTTCCACTTAAATGAGTATGTGAAAATCCATAAATAATAGAATCTGAATAATGATAACCGCTGCAACCATCCCAACTTCCATCAACGCGGGTATCCGGACTTAACTGCACCATGCCAAAAGGAAGAACAGCACCCGGAAAAGTATGACCGTGACCGCCGGTTCCGATAAAGGGATTAACAAACGGTGTGAGATTTTTTTGTGCTATAACAGAAATTGAGCACGTAAAAAAAATATATAGAGTTAAAATCCGCGTAAGCATTAATTTTTTAAAGGTAATAAATGCTTGCTTGGTAGTGAAAAATAAAACTTATTATTTAATATCTAAATCTTTAGTAGTTAAAGAATGATACAATTCCGGTCACTTACCTTCTTAAGAACGTATTTTTTGTAGTAATTGCTCAATTTCTTTCTGATTACAAATGGATTCACCTTTAGAAAGTGCTGCGCTGTGAAATTCCTTACAATTCGTTTTTAATAATTCAGGAAATTGAGAAGCGCGAATTTCTCCACCGGGAATAATATTTATTTGAGTTCCGAATTGAAAATGTAGTTTTTCTAAAGCAGGAATACCATTTATAGCGGTGAATTGGGCTCCGGAGGTTAAAACAGAATGAAAACCAAGATTAATCAATAATTGAACCGCGTTAAATATATCACTTGTTTTATCAATGGCCCGATGAAATACGATATGAAGTCCGGAAGATTCTGCTATAAGTTTCTTACAAAAATCTTCATCAATTAGATTATTTTTTGTTAAGGCTCCGAAAACAATTCCGTTAATGCCTATTTTTTTGCAAAAACGAATATCCTTAATCATTTGTATTTTTTCCGAATCGGAGTATTGAAAATGATTGGCATGTGGTCGTAATAGAACATGAATTGGAATTTTTATTTTATCGCGTACCTCAGCAATTTCTTGTTGAGTTGGAGAAAGTCCCCCAACTAAATAATTTTTGGCAAATTCTATTCGGTGAGCACCTGCTTTTTCAGCAATTATGGCCGATTCAATGTTAAAACACGCTAATTCGAGTCGCCTTTCAGATTGCATTAATGTGAGTGATAATCAGAATCAAATAATTTATTCCCACTTTCATTGGCCAAGGCATAATTAAATCCTTTTTGTAAGGCATAAGAACCATGCTCACCATTTTTGTTAATGGCTAAAAAGCCAACTTGAACATCTTTAATATTAGGGCTTTTAGTAATTAAACGTTCAATTGCTTTTTTGCAGGCTTCATTTGGCGAGTGGCCTTGGCGCATGAGTTCAACAACTAAAAAAGAACCACAAATTTTAAGAACAGTTTCCCCAACCCCGGTTGCACAAGCGGCACCAATTTCATTATCTACATACATTCCGGCACCAATGATTGGAGAATCACCAACGCGCCCATGAATTTTATAGGCCAGTCCGCTAGTGGTACAGGCGCCGGCAAGGTTTCCAAACTCATCCAGGGCTACCATTCCGATGGTATCATGATTTTCAATATTTGCCTTTGGTTTATATTCAGATTTTAAGAGCCATTCCTTATATCTTTTTTCCGCTTCAGCAGATAATTTAGATGACTCCAATTTAAATCCATTTTCTAATGCAAATTTTTGAGCACCGGCACCGGCTAATAAAACGTGAGGTGTTTTTTCCATCACCATTCGGGCAACGCTAATCGGATGTTTGATTTGTTGTAAAAAAGCAACCGATCCGCAGTTTCCTAAATAATCCATTATACTCGCATCTAAGGTCACTTTTCCATCACGATCGGGTAATCCTCCTAAGCCAACACTTAAATTAGTAAAGTCAGCTTCCGTTACCATTACGCCTTTTTCAACCGCATCTAATGATTTTCCTTTTGTGCTCAATATTTTCCAGGCCTCTTCATTGGCTTCTAGGCCGTGTTTCCATGTGGATAATACGATTGGTTTTTGTTTTGCGAAAGAAATTATTTTTGTTGCCGAATGATTTGAACTTTGAAATTTTGGAATGCCGGTTAAGGCTAAAGCAGAAATTATACCGGTTTTTTTAATAAATTTTCTTCTTTCCATATTATCGTTTATTTAAAAAATGGCGGGCATACTTAATATTTAATTTATCTAATCTTTTAGAATTAACTTTTAATCTTTTGCGAAAATCTTCCAAATCTTTATTGTCCTTTTCAGTCCACAAAGCTTCAGCTAAAGCACACATTCTTGGTAGAGCCATGTATTCTACTTGTTTTTCGTTGATAATATATTCTGTCCATACGTTTCCTTGCGCACCTAATATCATTTCTTCTTCATCATATTTTAATCCTTCCGGGGTTGGATTAAACAAATAAACCGAATCTACCGGATTATAACCACCTATGGCGTGTGGTTCACCGGGAAATTTGGATTGGTAATGATCAAAATAACAAGGATTACCCGGACACATCACTACCTTATGTTTTAATTGAGCAGCCTCCTTGCCACCTTTCATTCCTCTCCAGCTCATCACCACGGCTCCTTCGGGTGTTCCTCCTTCCATAATTTCATCCCAACCGATCATTTCTTTTTTCTTGTATCTCAGAAAATTTCCAATTCTGCGCATGAAAAAACTTTGCAACTCTTCTTCGTTTTTTAATTTTTCTTTACGCATTAAATTTTTACAATGCTTGCATTCTTTCCACCTTTGTTTAGGACATTCATCTCCTCCAACATGTATATATTTATCCGGAAAAAGTTCTACTACTTCACTTAATACATTTTCCAGAAATTCCAAAGTAGAATCTTTACTGCAAAACACATCATTAAAAACTCCCCAGGTGTTTGCCACCGGTAATTTTTTTCCGGTACAGGAAAGCCAGGGATAAGAAGCTAATGCTGCTTGCGCATGACCGGGCATTTCAATTTCGGGAACTACTTGAATGTGTAATGTTTTTGCATAGTTTACCACTTCACGAATTTGCTCCTGTGTGTAAAAACCACCATAATTTTCCGTTTCCGTATTACCTTCCTCATCCGAACCTGATTGTGTATTCTGTCGCCAAGCTCCAACCTGTGTTAATAGGGGATACTTTTTAATTTCTATTCTCCAACCCTGATCATCGGTTAAATGCCAGTGAAAGGAATTCATTTTATACATGGCCATTAACTCGAGATATTTTTTAATAAATTCAACCGAATAAAAATGCCGGCTCACATCCAAATGCATACCTCTCCAGGAATATTTCGGGTGATCAATAATATTCATACATGGAATAGTATAAACGGTTTGTCCCGCAGCATTTACATTGGGCACATTTTGTGTTGGAATTAATTGTAATAAGGTTTCAAGTGCATAAAAATTTCCCCCACCGGAGCCTTCAGCCATTATCGTAATTTTAGAAGCTGTTACATCCAAGTGATAATTTTCCAAGAGTCCCGCCTCAAAATCAGGAATTACAAATTCAATATAATTTCCTTCGGTTGGTTTAGTGCTAACTATAGGACATTTAAAACCAAAATATTCTTCCAATCGTTTATTAAACCAATTCACATCAGAAATTAAGTTATCCCTACTCAATACAATTTTCGTTTGATTGGATAAGATAAATCTGCCTTGATTGTAGGTAATTGCATTAGGTAATGGCACAATCGGCGCAAAATAGGTGTTGTTTTGCGCGATTGTCAAATTCAATACACCTAGTAATCCAATTATAATTCTAATTTTTTTCAAAATACTAATGAGGCAACTTATTTTTTAATTTTCCATAAGTGTAAGTACCTAACACGGCACTTAAAATAGCTACTATAAATACCCAATAGCCACTTCCGAAACAGGCATATAATGGTCCGGGACAAGCACCGGTAAGTGCCCAACCTAATCCAAATAATAGTCCGCCAATCACAGTGCCTTTATTGAGTTCTTTAGTTCCTATTATTATTTCTTCACCTTCGATTGTTTTAATTTTCAATTTTTTAATGAGTTGAATAGATATAATTCCGGTAAGAATTGCAGAACCAATGATACCATACATATGAAAAGATTGAAACAAAAACATTTCATGTATCCTAAACCAGGAAATCACTTCCGCTTTAACTAAAATCACACCAAAAAAAGCGCCAAGCAGTAAAAATTTAATCATCTTCATAAGCTTATAGTTTTAAGAGGTAAGGTAAAAAAATCCAAGTAGTGATTAAACCACCTATAAAAAAACAAATGGTTGCAATAAGCGACGGTAATTGAAGATTCGAAATGCCCATTATGGTATGTCCCGATGTACAGCCATTGGCATAACGGGTCCCGAAGCCTACTAAAAAGCCGCCAACGACAATAAATAAAAACCCTTTAACGGTGAAAAGTGCGTTAAAACTAAATAAATCTTTAGGTAATAAACCTTCAAAATTTTGAATGCCTAGGTTAAGAAGATTTGTTTTTGTATCCGGATTTATATCAACCGGATTTGGATTAGAAAAAATAAACCCGGCAATAAATGATCCGATAATTACACCACCCACAAAAACCAAATTCCATATTTCCGATTTCCAGTTATACTTAAAAAAAGAAATGTTACCGGGTATACAGGCAGCGCATATATGTCTAAAGGAAGAGGAAATACCAAAACTTTTATTTCCTAAAATTAAAAGTAGCGGAATCATAAGTCCGATTAAGGGGCCGGCAATATACCAAGGCCAGGGTTCAAATAATAATTTCATATAAACAAAAATACAAGAAATAAAATTAATGTGAGTTTTCGGCTTTTTCGTAAGTTATACCTTGCGCATTTAATATAGATTTAGCTTTCCATCCATAATAGGCCAAATAAAGAAAGCAGCCAACCCCAACCAGGTAACTGGCATTTATTCCCAATAAATGATCTGAAGCCAGCCAGCCTTGTAATAAACTTATAAATCCACCTCCCATAATCATCATGATTAGATAACTAGAGCCTTGATTTGTATATTTTCCTAATCCGGAGATAGCTAATGTAAATATGCATGGCCAAAGTGTCGAACAAAATAATCCTACACTGATTAAAGCGTACACACTTATCATTCCGCTTGTGAGCATACCAATTACCAATGCTAAAATTCCCATTACTGAAAAAAGAAATAGTTGACGTGCAGGACTTCCTTTACTTAATAAATCAGCTAGTATTAAAACAGTAATTACACCGGCGTATAAATAAAAGGGTTGTAGATTTTTACCGGCAATAAAATTGGCTAATAAAAAAACACCAAATGCAAGATAAGGTAAAACAAAGCGCATTATTTTTTGTGTGCTTAAAGAGAAACCAAATGCTTGAACAGCACCTGTCCATCTGCCTATCATTAAACTTGCCCAAAACAATGAAACAAAGGGTGCAACTTCATCTGTATTTGTTCCTAGATATTGTTTCATGTATTCGGGTAGGTTGGAAGCAGTAGATACCTCAACACCTACGTATAGAAAGATTGCAATCATCCCCAAAACCAACTGCGGATATTCAAACACAGATTTTTTGTTACCGCTTTGCGTTTTTGTTTCCTCTTCTTTATAGGTAATTTGATTGGGAAGAGAAGAAAACTTAAACAATAAAGCAACAATTATAAATGCTATTCCCAAAATAAGGTAAGGTGTTTTAACTGCTTCAATACTTTCTAATTTAGCACCGGAAGTAATACTGCCGAAAATCGCAAAACTCACCAATAATGGACCAATAGTTGTACCCACGTTATTTATGCCGCCTGCTAAACTTAATCGCTGTGATCCTTTATTGGGGTCGCCAATTGTAATGGTGAGTGGATTGGCTGCAGTTTGTTGCAACGAAAAGCCTAATCCAACTATAAATAGTCCGCTTATCATTAAGGGAAAAGAAACATTTTGAGCCGCAGGATAAAATAGTAAAGTGCCAATGGCGGAAATGAAAAGACCAAGTGCTATGCCGTTTTTGTAACCCAACTTGTTCAGCATATCGCCTCCTGTGAATTTAGAAATCAAAACGTATAGCACTGAGCCAACAGTATAGGCAACATAAAATGCAAATGAAATCATTTGACTTTGCCATTGTTCTAAATTGAGTTTTTCTTTGAATACCGGAATGAGTATATCGTTACTGGCGGCTACAAAACCCCAAAAGAAAAAAACAGAAATTAGAATGAGAAAAGAAGAATTACCCTTTTGCATAGTTATATTTTAACCGAAATTATAGCATTTAAATAAGGTAATTAACGGATTGACTTTAAGTTTTTAACATTCTATTTTCAGTATCATTTGTTTATGGTCTAATGGATGTGTCTGAATTAAACTTAATTTAGCAAAAAGTATTTATGCAGTTGATTAGCCCTCATAATTTTTCTGATTACGAACTTATTGATTGTGGAAATTTTGAAAAACTGGAAAGGTTTGGGAAATACATTACGATTCGTCCGGAACCGCAAGCCGTTTGGCCAAAAATAAAATCAAATTCAGATTGGGAAAAAATAGCTCATGTAAAATTTATTCCAAAAAACAGCAGCAGCGGTGAATGGAAAAAACTCAAACCAATGCCCGATCAATGGGAAATTAAATATAAAGTTAAGAGTCAAAAATCTAAAAAGGAATATGATTTGGTTTTTCGATTAGGACTCACTTCATTTAAACATGTAGGAATTTTTCCGGAGCAAGCAGTGAATTGGGATAAGATTTTTACTTTTTGCTCGGCATTGCAAAAACCCAAATTTTTAAATCTTTTTGCCTATACCGGCGGAGCAAGTATTGCCGCTAAAGCTGCCGGCGCAGATGTTACGCATGTAGATAGTATTAAACAAGTGGTGACCTGGGCTAATGAAAATATGCAAAAAAGCGGTTTGGATAATATACGCTGGTTGGTTGACGATGCCTTAAAATTTGTAAAAAAAGAAATCAGAAGAGGAAATATTTATCAGGGCATAATATTAGATCCCCCGGCTTTTGGTCATGGGCCAACCGGAGAAAAATGGAAATTGGAAGAAAATATTTCCGAAATGATGGATTCTGTTTTACAATTGCTTGATAAGAATGATCATTTGTTAATTCTGAATGCCTATTCATTAGGATTCTCGGCTTTAGTTCCGCAAAATTTATTACAAGGCTTTGCCGAAAGAAATAAAAGTTCTTTAGAAATTGGCGAATTATATTTACCGGCTAAAAGCGGTATAAAATTACCCCTGGGTGTTTGGGGAAGTTTGCAAAAAGGAAAGTAAAATTTTTGTTACGATTTTTAGTTTTGGTAATCGGGTAATTCTTGTATCTGCATCTCATTTTCTAATATAAAATCACTCACTCCATTGCTAATCATAATAAATTTTGAATTTAGAATGAGGTTATAGCGCAAAACTTGTTCCAACACCTCCTTATTCAATTCAATATAGGGGGCTTTACATTCAATTAATATTAACGGAAGTTTATTGGAATCAAAAACCAAAATATCAAATCTTTTTCGTGTGCCGTTCAATTCTATTTCCTTTTCAAGGGCAATTTGTCCGGCCGGATAACCTTTCAACTTTATCAAATAATGCATAATGTGCTGTCTTACCCATTCTTCCGGTGTAAGTACCAGCCATTTTTTTCTGTTCGGATCAAAAATAAGCACCTGCCCTTTTTCGTTCTTCATTCGAGCATCAATTGGTGGATATTTAAGTTTCAGATTCAAACGCAATTAAATTTTTTTAAATATATTTACATTAATTGAGATTAAACTCATAAAAACATGAAAAGCAAAGAAGAAATAGTTAACAACTGGCTTCCTCGATATACGGGTGTACCACTTGAAGATTTTGGTCAATACATTATTCTGGTCAATTTCAACAATTACGTGAATATGTTTGCCGAAAAATACAAGGTTGAAATTAAAGGTAAAGATAAGCCCATGCCTTCGGCTACAGCTGAAAATATTACCATCATTAATTTCGGAATGGGTAGTGCCGGGGCCGCTACTATTATGGATTTGCTCACCGCTATTAAACCTGCTGCAGTTTTGTTTTTAGGTAAATGTGGAGGTTTAAAAAAGAAAAATCAAATTGGTGATTTAATTTTGCCTATTGCAGCAATTCGAGGCGACGGAACAAGTAATGATTATTTTCCACCGGAAGTCCCAGCTTTACCTGCATTTAATTTACAAAAAGCGATATCTTATACCATTCGCTTAAGAAATAGTGATTACTGGACAGGAACAGTTTATACTACTAATCGCAGAGTTTGGGAACATGATGATGTATTTAAAGAATACTTACGCGAATTGAGAGCCATGGCCATTGATATGGAAACCGCTACCATATTTAGCGTTGGTTTTCATAATGAAATTCCAACAGGCGCTTTGTTGTTAGTAACTGATCAACCTATGATACCGGAAGGAGTAAAAACCGAGGAAAGTGATGTGAAGGTAACTCAGCATTTTGTAGACGATCACTTACAAATCGGAATTGATTCATTAAAGGAGTTGCAAAATAAAGGCGTTTCGGTAAAACATTTGCGTTTCGAATAAAATTGGCTATAACAAAAAAAAATAATAGTTCGGCCTACTTCATAAAAGGAATTTTAAATGGAGAAATTGATGTTTTAAGTAAAGCTATTACTGTTATTGAATCAGCTAATCCCGCACATCGGAAATTAGCCGCTAACATTCTCAAAGGTTTAAATAACATCAAAACAAATTCTTTTCGTTTAGGAATTACCGGTGTTCCGGGTGTTGGCAAAAGTACCTTTATTGAAAGTTTTGGTAAAAAATTAATCGAAAAAAATCATAAACTCGCTGTTTTAGCTATAGATCCTTCCAGCACAAAAAGTAAAGGCAGTATTTTAGGTGATAAAACCCGAATGGAAGAGTTATCTAAATCCAAAAATGTTTTTATTCGTCCTTCACCTAATGGAAAATCCTTAGGCGGTGTTGCTCGTTCCACGTATGAAACAATATTACTTTGTGAAGCTGCAGGTTTTGATTTTATTATTATTGAAACTGTAGGCGTTGGACAAAGTGAAATTGCCGTAAGCCGTATGACTGATTTTTTTCTTTTATTGATGTTGGCCGGTGCAGGTGATGAGTTGCAGGGGATTAAAAGAGGAATAATGGAAATGGCAGATTCGCTTGTTATCACAAAAGCAGATGGAAATAATAAGGAAAAAGCTAAAATCGCAAGAGGAGAATATGCGCGCGCCATGCATTTACTCCCTGCTCCCGAAAGTGGTTTTACAGCAAGAGTGGAGGTTTGTTCTGCTTTAGAGAATCAGGGTATGGATAAAATATATGATTTAATTCAATCCTATAAAACGCACGTATCGGCTAATCAGTATTTTCAACACAAAAGAAAAACACAAAACAATGAATTGTTGAAGATTGCAGCGGAAGAATATTTAATTAGCGCTTTCAACAACGATAAAAGTGTGCAGAAAAAAATCAAAGAATTATCCGCTAAAAAGTTTCTCCCCTTTGTGGAGGCCGTGAAGTTGGTGGATAGGTTTATCAAATGACTAGTTTCTATTCCAGTATCATCACTTTTTCTGCTCTGGCATATTTCCCGTCAAATACAAAATTAAAGGAGTAAAGTCCAGCAGATAAATTTAACTCTTTGGATAAATCAATATTGTGAATTCCCTTAGAAAGTGAATGAAAATAAAAGTCCTTTACAATCCTGCCATTTTGATCGGTAATGTATAAATCAACAGAGCCTGTATTGGGAATATATATCTTTAAATTAATTGTTGATGTACTTGGGTTCGGGTAAACACTAGCCTGCAAAGGATTTGATCCATCAACGGGAAGTAAACCGGTGATTTGATCTTTAAACAGCCAAACTTCATAAATAACATTATGTGCATTGGTTACTGAAGTGTTATTATTAGTGAAGGGATTTGTTTGTGGACTGTAAATTCCACCATAAATATGTCCAATGAGTATTGAATCATTGGTAAATGTAGATAATTTTAAGACTTCATTTTTATAATGAGCAATATTATGATTGGGAATAAATTCCGCACTGGCGCCAATAAGTGCCGGCATTTCTACATTAAAAACATATTCTTGCAAAGTACTAATGGAATTTCTGGAAACTCTTGAAATGGTTTTTACAAAGGGAACATTGTTGTCTTGTGTTAATACATTGTTTACGTATGCGTATTGACTCATTCCTCCAAAGAAAAGGGAGTGCATGTTATTATTAACGCTATCATATAAAGCAACTTTTGCTGAGTGGTAATTACTTAAATACTGATTAAATGAAGGCTGTGGCGTGTAACCCGATGCTTTAATATCTACAGGATAAAGGAAAGGCAAATCTACTGCAATTTGAAAAACACCGGATGAGATGGTGTATCCTTCTTCGCCGTTTGGAAAAATTTGAGGAACCAAATTATAATCCCTGCGATGTAAATGAACCTGATCTGTTATAACGGTGTAATTACTATAACTTAATTGAGCACCTGAGTTGTTAAGATTGAATTTTTTTATTCCATCTACATAAGTTTGTGTATAGGTAGGATTTCCCATCGGATTATATCTTCCATCAAAGCGGTGACCTCCCACCAAATAATACAAGGCCCCAATTTTGCCTAATTGTCCTCCGTTCACGGCAAAATTCTGATTGCTAATTTGTTTAAAATAGGAAGAAATAGAAATTGAATTGGTAATAGCATTAATTAATCCACTAACTGAAACAGAAGTTAAGTTTGGAAAGGTTATGTGATCAAGGGCAGTATTACTGTATCCATATCCTCCAATAATATAAAGTGTATCTGCATCCTGATAAAAATTCATGTTAGTTGATTGCAGTTGTTCTTTTAAGCCGGTGTTTAAAGCATTAACAGAGCTACTCCAAAATTGATTAGTGTTCACATCAATAACATATATGTCTGTGTTATTGTTGGATGCCGGAAAAGCGTTGAAGGGTTGACGCGCGTGTAAACCATCTTTTCTTCCTCCAATCACTAACCATTTGCCGCCCGATTGAGCAAATGCAAAAGAATGAAGGCCTTGAAGTCCATTTACACTTTTTGGTTTTAATTTTACTGAATAATTAAAGGGAATATTTTGCGCAAAAGAAATTTTGCTAATTATTAATAGTATAAAAAATATTTTTTTCATAAACTAAAATTACAACCCTGGTTTATTTTGTACTGTAACACTTGTTACAAGAGTGTGGTTAATTTTAAGTTTAATAAATCAAAATGAATCGCAACTACTTGATTTCCAATTAAAAAAAATTAACTTTTGCTGTAACTATTTCAGGTTAACTTCGTCTTATTATTAAGCTAAGATGAATATTGCTGAATATAATACTTGCGTTGAACTCCATTCGGATGGGGTTTACCGTTTTATTTTAAAGCATATTAAAGATCGCGATCATGCCAAAGATATTGTGCAAGATGCTTTTGAGAAAATGTGGAGAAAGATTGATACCATAGATGGAACTAAAGCAAAAACTTACCTATTCACTGCCGCTTATCACACCCTAATTGATTTTACGCGTAAGCAAAAGAAAAGCGGCGATTTTAGCGAAGTGAATTTTAATGAGCATTCGCATACCGAACAATATAATGACCTGAAAGAAATTTTAAATAAAGGTTTGGAATTATTGCCTGAAATTCAGAAATCGGTTTTAATGTTACGCGATTATGAGGGTTATGATTATGCGGAAATCGGTGAAATAACCGGACTAAACGAAAGTCAGGTTAAGGTATATATCTTCAGAGCAAGAACATTTTTAAAAAACTATATCGGAAAGATGGAGGTGTTGTTATGAGCAGAATTAGTTTAGATAATTACGAGGCGTTTTTGTTGGATTATTTTGAAGGTAATTTGAGTGAAGATACAATTCACGAATTAAAAACATTTATTTTATTGCATCCCGAATTAAATATTGACCTCACAAATTTGGATTTGCCGGTGTTGGAAAAAGAAGAAAATGAAATTGAGTCAAAAACGGATTTATTAAAAACAGTCAATCAATATCAGGAGGAAAAAGTGCTGACCTATTTAGAAGGCTTGATGAGTAAACAGGAAAAGTTACAGTTTGAAAATGAATTGAATAACAATCCTGAATTACAAGCGCTTTTGAATCTCTATTCAAACACAATATTAAAACAAGATTTTAGTGAGGTTTTTGAAGGCAAAGAAACCCTTTTGGAAAAATCGGATAGGGTATTACTGGCTAATCCGGCTTTAAATTTTGTGGAAGAAAATATTTTGAATAGTAATATATTAATTCCTACTTCATTTAATTCAGAAGTTCAATCAGAAATTAAGTCCTATGCCAAAACCAAATTGCATGCTGATCATTCTATTGTTTTCCCTTTCAAAAAGGAAATAAAGAAGGAAACTCAATTAATTGTTTTGTATTCACGCAAAAAAATAATCGCCGTGGCAGCAGCTGTTATTTTTCTTATTGGATTCGTATGGCTTTTTAATTTTTATTTTACTACTCCGGCTGTTCAACATACAGAACTTTCAAGTCTGAATAAAAGTAAGGTGAACGATCAGGTGAATGAAATTGAAAAACACAAAGTAATTGAAAGTTATACCGAGTCAGGCCATGAGATAAACAATTCAAAGAATTCGCAAAAAAAATTACAGGCTTCTCATATTCTGCAGAATAAACAAATTAAAAGTGAACATAAAAAGAAAGACTTATTTATACAAAAAGATTCTTTAAATAATAAGAATGAAGTAATAGAAAATAAGTTAATCGCTGATATTAATTATACAAAAGAAAATAAGAACATTATACCTGATGCTGAGGATACTTTGAAAGTGAAGGAAACACTGGTGAATCAAATTGAACCGGATAAAAAAGTAAAAACTACTTTGTTAGCTTATGAAACGGACGATGAGGAAATTGAAGCGATTGCCCCGGAGAAAAAAGGATTTTGGAAAAGTGCTGCACGTTTGGCCTCCAATGTAAATAAATTAGGAATGAAAGCGGTGAATGGAAAAGAAAGTGAAGGTGATGGATTTTTATTATCCTTTAATTCCCTAAGCATAGAAAAAAAATAAAGAATATTTTTTGAATAAGTTGTAACTTTTTAATCACGCCCTGCGTCTTATTCTTAAAAACAAGAAATTATGAAAACAAAAATTTTAATACTCACGCTTTGCTTCGGATCATTTTTAAGTTGGTCTCAAGATGGCAAGGAAAGATCGATAACTTCTTTTGAAAAAATTGAAGCTTCGGGTCCGGTTAAAGTTACTTATCGCCAATCAGACACGTTGAGTCTGAAAATAAACGGAGAAGACAAAGATGCTACGAATGTAGAAACTAAAGTAGAGAACGGAATTTTAATCATCGATTTAAAAGGAAAGCAAGATGAGAATGTAATGGTACGCGTAAGCGGACCTGTTTTAAAATCTGTTTCTTTTAGCGGTGCTGCCAATTTTAAATCATTAGGCGCTGTTAAAGCAGATACCTTTTATATACAAGCCGCAGGAGCCGGACATGTTAAGATTAATTTAGATGCGAATTATGTTAATTGCAATATGAGCGGTGCTGGAAACACATCTATTGAAGGTAAGGCAGAATTATTTGATGCAGTTGTTGCTGGGGCCTCTACGCTTAGAGCTTACGATTTTATTTGTAATAAAGTTAATATTGATGCATCAGGCGCTTCTACGGCTAAAATATTTGTAAATAATTCATTGAATGCAAAAGCAAGCGGAGCCAGTACCATAAAAATAAAAGGCGATGCAAAAGACATCAGTGCCGAATCAACTTCAGCGGCAAGCATTACACGCATTGTAAATAATGGAGATTCTAAAGCCGGTTCAGATTCTACTACCATTCGTTGGAAAGGAAAAAAAGTGATTATTGTTGAAGGCGATAAGGATAAGAAAAAGATGAAAATCGGAATGGATGGTTCTTGGGATCATTGGGCAGGTTTTTCATTGGGTGTAAATGGTTTATTAACTCCGGGTGGAAGCACCTCCATGGACAAAGCTTTTAAATATATGGATTTGAATTATTCCAGAAGCATTAATATTCAATTGAATTTTTTTCAGCATAATTTTCACTTGTATAAAAATTATGTGAATCTGGTAACCGGATTCGGAATAGAGTGGAGGAGATATATGTTAGATAATAAAACCACTTTAAATCCCGATTCATCTTTCACGTATGGCATAATTGATAGCACCAATAATTTCTCTTACAATAAAAACTTATTTAAATCAACCATGTTGCAGGTTCCTTTGTTACTCGAATTCAATACCAGCAAAAAAGCTAATCGTTCATTTCACATTGCGGTGGGTGCCATCGGGCAGTTTATGGTGAACAGTAAAACCAAACAAATTTTAGAAACTAAGGGAGATGAATATACCAAGGTGCGAAAAGACACTTATAATATGTCGCCACTCAGTGTAAAAGCACATGCCTCCATTGGTTACTCAGGCTTCACGGTTTTTGGAGAATATAATTTAACCGAGCTATTTGATAGTGGCGAGGGACCCAAATTACTTCCCTTTACAGCCGGAATCAGAATTGTACCCTTTTAGTTGTTGATTGATTTGATTGAAATAAAACCTCTCTGCTGCAAGGGAGGTTTTTTTGTTTAAAAACGTTTTAGCACCATAAGTTTAATCAATTCTTAAAAGAATAGTGAAATTTTATCATTCATTTTTTCATAATTTCACATACCGTAAAATTCAATGAAAAAATTAGCTTTTATTCTTTTCGTTTTGTTCAGCAAAATTATTTTTGCACAGGATATCCTTATCGAAAATCCGTATCAACAAATATTTAAAAATGCCTACGTTTTAAATCCTTCCATTCCAAAAGGTATATTAGAAGCGGTGGCCTATACGCAAACCCGCTTTGAACATTTAAATCCCGAGGTGAATGAGTCTTGTATTGGCTACCCAACTACTTATGGAGTAATGGGACTGGTACAAAACGGTAAAAATTATTTCAGAAACAATTTAATAAAAGTGGCCCAACTTTCCGGTATACGTGAAACGGAAATCAAACAATCTCCCGAAAAGTCTATTTTAGCTTACGCCGTTGCTTTTTCTGCTTTACAGCGCGAAAATAACATTAACTCAACCAAGCTCAAAGATTATTTACCGATTCTGATCGCCTTAAGTGAATTACCGGTAAGTAACGATTTGCAAAATGATTTTGCTATGAACGCCCATCTTTATCAGTTATGTTGGTTTTTAAATAATACACAATTTCAGGAATCTTATGAATTTCCACACTATGAAATTGATTTAAAAGAAATATTTGGTGATAATCTTCAGGTATTACAAGCTAAAAACATCAACATATCGGAAAACAAAGTAATGGGTAACGGCACAGCTTATAAATTATCGCAAAATAATTTATTGCTACAGTCACCCGATTATCCTTCCGCCATTTACGATCCAACTTCGTGCAATTACAGCAGCAGAAATGGAGTTGGCATCAGCGCAGTTACTATTCACTTTGTGCAAGGCTCTTATGCCGGATGTATATCCTGGTTTAAAAATTGCAATGCCAATGCCTCGGCTCATTATGTAATTAGAAGCAGTGATGGTCAGGTTACGCAAATGGTATTAGAAAGTTTAAAGGCCTGGCATGTGGGTTCTGAAAATCCATACACGGTGGGTATAGAGCATGAAGGTTATGTCAATAATATTTCCTGGTTTACCAATGCTATGTATAATTCTTCGGGTGATTTAACGCGTGATATTTGCAATAGCAATAACATTAATAAACTGCGCACTTATTATGGCCCGAGCTGTAGTGGAAGTTCTTCTCAATGTTTACTGGGTGCATGTACCAAAGTTAAAGGTCATCAAATGTTTCCCAATCAAACGCACACTGATCCGGGTCCGAATTGGAATTGGGAAAAATTTTATAAGATTGTAAATAATACCTATAGCATTACGGCAACTTATACCGCAGCGAATGGGAATTTTTATGATACCGGTGGACCCGGTGCAAATTATTCAAATGATGAACGTAAATTCTGGAGATTTTCCGCGCCCAATATTAATAACATCACCTTAAGCTTTACTTCTTTTAATGTAGAAAATAATTACGATAAATTATTTATTTACAATGGAGGAACCAATAACGCGCCATTAATTGGAGTTTACACCAATACCGTAAATCCCGGTCCCATTACTTCCGTAAATGATAGTTTATTGGTTGAGTTCAGAAGTGATTGTGGTACAACGGCCTCGGGATGGGCATCCACTTATGTGATGAATGGAACCATTGTGCCAACACCAAGCGATAATATTGCACCGCTTACCAATATTGCAAGTCCGAGTAATTGGAAAACGGCACCATTCACTGCCACCATTACAGATGTTGACAATATGGGAGGAAGTGGCGTGCAAAAAGGATATTATCAAGTCAGCGATTTTAATGGAGTAGAGTGGAGGGCGAATAATACGAAAGGATTTTTTACCGATCATTTTGATAATGCCATTCATCCCGAATGGACAGTTAAAACCGGAACATGGAATGTAAGTGCAAATGCTTTAGTGCAAACCGATGAGGTGAGTACTGCTGCGAACAACACAAACATTTACGCACCACTAACCCAATCCTTAAGCAATAGGTATTTATATCAATTTCTGGCCAAGTTTGAAGGAAGCGGGGTATCTCGTCGAGCGGGTTTTCATTTTTTTGTGGATCAGCCCGATAGCAGCAACCGAAACAATTCTTATTTCGTTTGGTTTCGATTAGATGACCAGAAATTACAGATTTATAAAGTGGTGAATAATGTATTTGGAGCGCCAAAGGTTGATATACCACTAACGTTTAGCGTAGGTCAGTGGTATGATATCAGAACAATATACGATAGAATAACGGGTAAGATTACTGTTTATTGGAACAATAGTCCGGTAGCGAGTTGGACCGATCCTTCTCCAATTGCCAATGGAAATTATATTTCTTTCAGAAGCGGGAATTGCAAATTCAGTATTGATGAAATAAAAGTATTCCGATCAAGAAATGCTAATGTCAATGTGCCGATTGGAACAAATCCGGGAGATGAAATGCGTTATCAAAATCCAAATTCATTTACACCTGCAGGAAAAATCAGCTCTATATGTCAGGATTCAGCACAGAATTTATCTTCCGTAAGTTTTGAAAACGTAAACGTAGATTGGACTGCGCCGACGAACATTCCCTTTGTAAATGATGGATTATTGGCTGACATTGATTCCGTAAAAACAATCAATGCTTTAAGTGCCAGCTGGCAGGTTTCAACAGATCAGCATTCAAATGTTGCGGATTATTTTTATAGTATAGGAACCGCTCCCGGTTTAACGGATATATTAAATTGGACCAGCAGTAATAATAACAATACGGTAACAGCCGGAAATTTAAATTTAGTGCACAATAACATCTATTACTTTAATGTAAGAGCTGTAAATGGAGCTGATTTATGGAGTAGTATTACCTCTTCCGATGGAATAAAAGTAGATACTGTTGGAGCGGTAATAGGAATAAAAGAAAAAAATAAAATTTCTAACTCTATTTTAGTTTATCCAAATCCATTTAATGAAATCATAAACGTAAAAGATGTTAATGCTTTTCAAAGTTTAGTTTTAACTGACGCTTTAGGGAGAGTAATACCAATTACATTCCGTAAAAAAGAAAATGCCGGAGTTTTAAATACGGGTAATTATTATGCAGAAACAGGTCAGTTATCTTCAGGTGTTTATTTCATTCGAATAGAGCAGAATGGGCAGTTCTACTATTATAAACTTGTCAAATAAATAGAATAAATTTCAGGTTTATGTTATAGTGCTGAATAACAAGTGTTTAGAGAAATTTTAGTTATCAGAATATTTTAAATTATTCTTTTTTATTCCCTAAAATTTTTTTTCATTTGCAGAAAATTAATTAGAAGTAAACTATGTATTGGACATTAGAATTGGCGAGTTGGTTAGAAGATGCTCCCTGGCCGGCAACGAAGGATGAGTTGATTGATTTCGCGATGAGAAGCGGGGCGCCGATGGAGGTGATTGAAAATTTGCAGGAGATGGAAGACGAAGGGGAGAGTTATGAAAATATTGAAGAGATTTGGCCGGACTATCCCACCAAAGATGATTTCTTTTTTAATGAAGACGAATTTTAATCCGCAAAGCGGAGAGCCCCGAAAAATTTCGGGGTTTTTTATTATTGTTAATCGATGGACTTGCGATTAAAAAGAATATATCCAAAATGAAAGAAGAAGGTTACCGGATTTTCAAATTTATCATAATAATTTAATCCAATGCTCAAGGGCCCCACAGCTGTATTATACACCAAACTAGCCATGCCTATAATAGGTTGATATAAAAAGGGAGTGCTGTAAGTAGCTTTTCCGTTTTTATCCCGCAGAATAGATTGTACAGGTTGAAAAACATAAGCTTCCAAACGAATATCAAAACCTTTTACCGGAGTTGTGATTAATTTCATGCCGCCGGCAAAATAATTATGCGCTCTAAAAGCATCAATAAAATAAGTTTGACTTTCGGGAATAGGATTAAAAGCCGGTGCAGAAAGAATAGTTGATTCGTAGTTATGGAAGAAACTTTGCGTTGAATAAACTGCTTCTCCAAAAAAACCAATATTAAATCCTTTAAATGTTTTTACATAACTATCCACTGATATTTTTAATTGCAACCAGGCCGGACGTAATTGATTTTTGTATGAAATAGTATCAGTGCTGGTATTTCCCGGAACATAACTTTCTCTTCCTTCCAACACCCGGGCACGTGCATTCAACAAAGTACCTTCGGTAGCATACATTTTTCGGTTTTGCGTATTTAATTTATAATTAGCTTGGGCAAAGCCGTAATCAAAATAAGTTCTATCAGTAGTATCCGTTTGTTTAAAAATATCTGTTTGATAATAATAATTACTCCATTCGGTATAACCGCCCGAAATATTAAATTGCGAAATATTGCCAATGGGAACACCAAATTTTAATTCAGCAAACTTATCCTCCTGCACTAAGTAGGCGGGTTTTTCAAAAATGAAAAATAAAGAACTGCTGCTGTAATAATCCCAACGTGAATAGGTAAATGATGGTTCGATATAAAACGGAACTTTACCCGGAAAATCAAATCTCATTTTAGAAAAACTTCCTGAATATAATTTACCGATATAACCGTTGGCATACATGCTAAAACCAATACGACCTAAATGATTGTATTGTAAGCCTAAAAAAGCTTCACTAATTGGGCGGTTTGACAAAACGGCGCCTACATCAATATAAAATGGTTTTTCTTTTTTTCCGTTAAGGACTAAGGAATAACTATTTCCTAAACTATCTTTTTCAATTGTTGGAAAAATGTTTTTTATTTTCTGATCACTCATTAAACGAAAATATCTTTTCTTAAGTTGTTTCAAGTTAAATGAATTGTCTCCGAATTGTAAATTTTTCCGAATGAATCGTTCTTGACTTTTGGTAAAACCATGAATTTCTATTCGGTCTATTACAATTTTATCCGGATTTCTATATGATGCAAAAGCCTGTCTTCTTTCTTTTAGCTTTTCTTTATTCAACTCGCTTTTAACTTGTTCTTTTAATTTAGGAATAATGCGTAATGTGGCCGCGTAGCCACTATCAATTAATCGTTTTGCATTATTAAAATTAAATGTATTCACATTACTCCAGGGCTCTATTAAATAACTATTTTTTCCTAAGGAGTCAATTTTTGATTGTTTCATCATTAAATTGCGCAATTGCATATAAAGATCATCATCATCCGGATTGCCATTTTCTTCCGCTACATTAGAACCAATTATTACATCGGGTGCAAATTCAGTTTTCATCACATCAATCGGAAAATTATTATAGAGTCCTCCATCAAATAATAATTTGTGGTCAACAGCGATAGGGCGGAGGTAAAATGGATAACTCATACTTGCTCGAATGGCCAGGGGAAGGTCGCCTGAACGAAACACCACTGATTTTTTATCTGAAACATCCGACGCCACACAACGAAACGGAATCATCAAACTATCGAAATTATGATTCACCTGATTGGAAACACCCGAAAAAACTTCCATTAAATAATAATCAATAGGCACGGAATTTATTACGTTGGTGGGTAGATTTTTCAGGTAATTATCATTGGGTTTAAATTTAAATGTAATCCAGGATGCAAAATCTTCGCGTTGATTGAGCATATAGCTGTATTTAACCGGCAGGTCGCCTTTAGTAACACTCAAAAAGAAATTGTCGCGTACAATTTGTTCAATTTGTTCGGAGGTAAAACCAACGGAATAATAGGCCCCAATTAAAGCCCCAATAGAGGTTCCGCTTATATAATCAACGGGTATATTATGCTCTTCCAAGGCTTTTAAAACGCCAATGTGGCTTAGTCCACTGGCTCCACCTCCGCTGAGAACAAGGCCTATTTTTTGTGCAAAAACCAACTTATTGCTGAAAAGCAACAACAAAAGCAGATAAAAAAGTCGTTTTTGTTTCAGAATTCGGTGCATTAATACCTACAATATTACATTTTATCTAAATCTCTTTGGTTAATTTTCTTCTAAAAAACGATGAAAAGTGCATTTCCCATGCTATTGCAAGCCAAATACGATTTTTTTAAATAAAAATGAGGTTTCACAAGATAAATATAAATAATTATCTTAGCGCTGCACTAAGAAATTGTGATAAAGTTCGTATTAAAAAAAGTCTTTTATGGTGTAGTGGTTCTTTTTGGGGTAATCACTACAATATTCTTTTTGTTTAACGTATTACCCGGTGATCCGGCTACTGTTATGTTAGGACAAAGAGCAAGCGCAGAAGCGGTTGAGGCTGTTCACAGAAATCTGGGAACGGATAAGCCCATACCCATTCAGTATGCACATTACCTGAATGATTTATCGCCCATTTCTTTGCACAATGAAAGAAACAACAAAAGTTTAATATTTTTAAATCCCGAGAAGTACGATTGGACACCTTTATTTCAAATAGGAAAAGATAAGGTTGTGGTTTTAAAAGTGCCTTACTTAAGGCGAAGTTATATTACCAATAGAAATGTTTCTGAAATTATTGCCGATACTTTGCCTGAAACCGCAGTGCTTGCATTTGCTTCAATTGTCATTGCATCTTTTGTAGGAATATTTTTGGGAATTATTACAGCCACCAGAAAAAACTCTTATCTCGATCATGGAATTTTTGTAATGGCTACCGTTTTTGGTATGAGTGCGCCTTCTTTTTTAGTGGGCTTAATTATGGCCTGGTTGTTCGGATATGTATTATCCGATTATACGGGCTTGGATCCTTCCGGTAGTTTATATGACATTGACGTTTGGCAAGGAGAAGTATTAAAATTGAAAAATTTAATTTTACCGGCTATTACTTTAGGTATGCGTCCACTCAGTATTGTAATTCAGTTAACAAGAAGTTCTTTGCTTGATGTGCTTTCGCAAGATTATATCAGAACAGCAAAAGCAAAAGGATTAAGCTATAAAGCCATTATAGTAAAACACGCTTTAAAAAACGCATTAAATCCTGTTGTTACGGCTATATCCGGCTGGTTTGCCGGTTTAATGGCAGGTGCAGTATTTGTAGAGAAGATTTTCAGTTGGAAAGGTATAGGCTATGAAGTGGTGGAAGCATTAAGTAAAAATGATTTGCCGGTAGTGATGGGTGCAACACTAGTTTTTGCTACAATATTTGTTTTTATAAATATCATCGTGGATATTGTTTACGGAATTCTTGATCCAAGAGTGCGCGTACGATAATATGAGCAACAGAAAAAAAATAATTGCCGGTAATTGGAAAATGAACCTTTCTTTACCTGAAGCCAAAAACCTGATTCAGGAAATAATTGCCAACCCCAAAAATAAAAATCAAGTCACCAAAATATTCTTCCCGCCTTTTCTCACTATCCCTATTGTTTCCGGTTTGGTAAATAATTCAGATTATTTTATGGGTGCCCAAAATTGTCACGAACAAGTTTCAGGAGCATATACCGGAGAGGTTTCTGCCAAAATGGTAAGTGAAAGCGGATGTACTTACGTGCTTATTGGACATAGTGAAAGACGTCAGTTTTTCAACGAAAATAATGGTCAATTAACTCAAAAAATTAAATCGGCTCTTGAAAATAATTTGCATGTTGTTTTTTGTGTGGGCGAATCTTTATTGGATAGAAAATCCGAAAAACATTTTGATAGCGTAGGCATTCAATTGCATGAGGTATTACAAAATTTTGACGCAACTGATTTAAATAAAATTGTTTTGGCATACGAACCGGTTTGGGCTATTGGTACGGGTGAAACCGCAAGTCCATTACAAGCACAAGAAATGCATGCTTTTATTCGGAGAACTATTAAAGAAATGTTTGGTATAGAAGCGGCTTTACAAATTTCTATTTTATATGGTGGCAGTTGCAATGCGACGAATGCCCGCGAATTATTTGCTTGTCCGGATGTGGATGGGGGATTAATCGGAGGCGCGAGCTTAAAGGCCTACGATTTCAGTCAAATTATTCAATCTTTTTCATGAGCTATTTTGCTTTTCAATTTGTAGTAGAGCCTGTTGATCCGGGCTCTGATATTTTAATTGCAGTATTAGCTGAAGCAGGTTTTGAAAGTTTCGAAAATAACGAAAATGGTTTTGTAGGATATATTCCCGAAGAATTGGCAGAATCGCTTCAACTTTCTGAAATAGCATTTGATGATTTTAAATTTACTTACTCCAAATCAAAAATTGAAAAAGAAAACTGGAATGAGGTTTGGGAAAAAAATTTTAATCCGGTTTTGATTGAAAATGAATTACTCATTCGCGCACCATTTCATGCTGTAAATAATGCCGTGAAGCGTGAAATTATAATCATGCCGAAAATGAGTTTTGGCACCGGTCATCATCAAACTACTAAGCTCGTATGTGCGGAGATGTTAGGAATGGATTTTAAAGATAAATCCGTTTTAGATATGGGGTGTGGCACCGGAATACTTGCTATTTTAGCTCGCCAACTGGGGGCTCAATCCATATTAGGTATTGATATTGATGATTGGAGTGTTGAAAATGCGATTGAAAACTGCAAAGTAAATGCATGTGAGGAAATAAAAATTATTAAGGGAGACGATCAATCTATTCCAACAAACCAAATGTTTGATGTGATTTTAGCCAATATCAATAAGAACATTCTAAAAAGACAAATCAAAACATATCAGCCCTGTTTAAAAGCTAATGGTTTTCTTTTGATAAGTGGTTTTTTTAAAACTGATATTCCGGAATTAATTCAGGCCGCGGAACAACAAAAATTTAAATTCCATAAGCAAGAAACGGATGGCGAATGGGCCATGCTGGTTTTCAAAAAAAATTAACGCTCTTTTTTCAGTGTACCAAAAGCCAATGGATTTTCGGTTAACTCCTGATAAAGCTTTCTTTTCTTAAAAATATCAATGCCCATATAAAGTGCTTTTTTAAATGACTGTTCATTGGCTATATTTTTACCGGCAATATCGTATCCGGTTCCGTGATCAGGACTGGTTCTTACAGCGCTTAATCCGGCCGTGTAATTAATTCCGTCCTCAAACTCTAATGTTTTAAAGGGAACTAACCCTTGGTCGTGGTACATGGCCAGTATGCCATCAAAATTTTTGTAATTGCCATTTCCAAAAAAACCATCGGCGCCGTAAGGACCGTAAACAATTCCGCTTACTTTGGTTTTTTGAATAGCGGGAATGATGATTTCTTGTTCTTCAGAACCAATGGTGCCATTATCACCGGCGTGTGGATTTAAACCTAAAACTGCAATTTTCGGTTTACGAACTCCAAAATCTTTCATTAACGAATCGTGTAGTTGCGTAATCTTATTAGATACTGCATCAATTGTAATTTTAGAAACAACATCCTTTAATGATACATGTCCGCTTACAACAGCAATACGTAAACCTTTATCTGAACACATTAACATTAACGGGTCACCATTTAATTTTTTCGCTAAAAATTCGGTATGACCGATTGCGCCAAATTCCTGACTTTGAATATTATTCTTGTTAATTGGAGCAGTTACCAATACATTGATTTTACCTTCACTCAGCGCATTTACGGCATGGTCAAGAGAAATAAATGCATATTTTCCACCAACGGGAGTTGACTTCCCCATTTCAATATTTACTTCTTCATCGTAACAAGGAAAAACATTCACTTTCTTGGTATTTAATTGCGATAAATCTTTAGTCGGATGAAAATTAAATTCTTCCAAACCTAAAACTTTTCTATAGTATGAAACTGTTTTTTGGGAACTGAATAAAACGGGGGTACAAATTTCATTAATTCCGGGTTCCATTAAAGTTTTTAAAACAACTTCTAATCCTATTCCGTTTACATCTCCTTGCGATATGCCAACAATTATTTTCTCTTCCATAAGTATTATTTAATTCCGTATTTTGTTTTGTATCGTTCATAAAGTTCAGTTTGTTGATTGGTTAACCGAACTTCTTTTCCTGCAATCCAAGCATGCGTTATATGATTTGATTTCATATCCAAAATATCACCATCACTAATAACGATACTGGCTAATTTTTTTTCTTCTATACTTCCAATCCATTCGTCAACACCCAAAATTTTCGCCGTGTTTAAACTAATACTTTGTAAGGCTTCTTCTTTGCTGAGTCCATAGGTAACTGCCGTTCCTGCATTAAAGGGAAGATTTCTGCTTTGTGCGGCTTCCATATCACCGGCTAATTGTAAACAAAATAGAACGGATTCTTTTTGTAATAGAAACGGGAGTGTATACATTAAGTCAACCGCTTCATCACTTCTATCCGGTAAATCATGTACACGATTAAGCATAACCGGAATATTTTTTTCTTTTAATTCTTTTACAATTTTGTAAGCTTCATTTCCGCCAACTATTACGGGTTTTTTCACTTGATGCTTTTGTGCAAAATGAATAGCGGTAAGTATATCCTTTGCCTTATTGGCATGTAAGTAAAGATTACTTTTTCCATTCAGTACATTACGCATGGCCTCGAAGCGGATATTCTTTTCCGTTATATTTCCATTTTTTACGTATGCATGTGCGTCGGTAAAAAACTTATCCAGCATCTGTAATGTTTCGGTGTATTTGGAAGGTTCTTTGGCTTGTTCTCCTTCTTTTTCGGTTGATTCACTTCTGAATTGTGGAAAATTTACGTGAATACCATCGTCAGCTTTTAGTACCGCATCTTCCCAATTCCATCCTTCTAATGCCATGATGGAAGAAGAGCCGCTTATTAATCCATTTCTGGGTGTACATTGTGTATACAATACGCCATTTGTTTTTACGGTGGGTATAATTTTGTTGTCGGTATTATAGGCTATCAAAGCTCTGATGTGCGGATTTAAAATACCTATTTCTTCAAAATCTTTAGTAGCGCGTACAGCTTCAGCATCATGTAATCCTAAAATATTATTTGCGTTAAGGAGTGCAGGGTAAAGGTGTTTTCCTTCAAAATAATAAACGGTATCGTATGCTTTTGGGTTAATTTTTAAACCTTTGGCTGAACCCACCATTTCTATAGTTCCGTTATTTACGGCTACAACTGAATTTTCAATAATTTGTCCGTTACCGATATGCGTAGTGGACCCGAATATCAGAAAATGAGATTTTTTATTTTGGGCATATCCTCCTATAAAAACAAAAAGGAAGAGATAATATATATTTTTCAATTTCATATGTAGATAATTGTTTTTTTAATGGCAATATGGAATACCCATGTTATCTTCATTGGTGTTTGTGCGCTTTGGTGCATGGGTATTTCATATTTTTATTTTAACGGTGTCCGGTTTCTTCTTCTGAAATTCCTTCAATGGTATTGCAATGGTAAAGTCGAGGTCTTCTCATTCTTGGTTTAACCGTTTTAGCGCCGCCTTGTTTTTCTTTCAATAACAAAGAAATTATTCTGGCACGTTCCTGCTTTACTTTTTCCTGTTGTTTTAAATCTGTTTCTCGGTCAAAATAAATTTTACCGTCAATTAATGTTTTATCCACCTTGGCGTATATACTTAAAGGGTTGTTGGTCCATAATACCAGGTCAGCTGTTTTTCCAATTTGTATACTTCCAACTTTGGAATCGAGATGTAACATAATGGCAGGATTTAAAGTAACTAGTTTTAATGCTTCAACCTCAGTTAATCCTCCGTATTTAATGGCTTTAGCTGCTTCCTGGTTTAATCTTCTTCCCATTTCAGCGTCATCGCTATTTATTGCAGTCACAACACCCATTTTAGTAAGAATAGCTGCGTTGTAGGGAATTGCTTCCATCACCTCATTTTTATAGGCCCACCAATCGGAGAAAGTAGATGCATGCACACCGTGCGCTTTCATTTTATCGGCTACTTTATATCCTTCGAGTATATGGGTAAACGTATTGACTTTAAATCCGAAGGAATCGGCTACGTGCATCAACATGTTTATTTCGCTTTGCACATAACTATGGCAGGTAATGAATCTTTTCTTATTGATAATTTGGGCAAGTGCTTCCAATTCTAAATCACGTCTCGGTGCTACAATATTATTTTTTCCTTTTGTATTAGGTGTGTAATTTTTCCATTCTAAATCGTAGGCTTTGGCGCGGGTGAAAAAATCCATATAAACCTGCTCAACACCCATTCTGGTTTGCGGAAAGCGAACTGAACTGAAATCACCCCAATTGCTTTGTTTTACATTTTCGCCCAAAGCAAATTTTATAAATTCATCGGCCCCTTCAAATTTCATTTCTTCCGGTGAAGCACCCCATCTTAATTTTATAATTCCGCTTTGACCGCCTATTGGATTTGCTGAGCCGTGAAGCAATTGCGCGGTAGTTACCCCTCCGGATAATTGACGGTAAATATTTATATCATCGGCATTAATTACATTGCCCATTCTAACTTCAGCGCTGCTAGCTTCGGTACCTTCATTTACTCCGTTACTTAATGCGATATGACTGTGTTCGTCAATTATACCGGGAGTTAAATGTTTTCCGTTGGCGTCAATAATTTTAATGTTTTTGTATTTACTTACATCTAAATTTTTACCTATCTCAACAATTTTTCCGCCATCAACTAATACATCGGTTGTTTGAAGAGCAGAATCATGCACGTTAGTCCAAACGGTTGCCGATTTGAAAAGAACTGTTTGAACACTTTCTTTTCTTTCTTCTTCAGTTAATCCAAATGCATTAAACGGATATAACACTTTTCCTATATTTATTTTTTCGACTTTATTTTTAGATTTTACTTTGGAAGTATCGTTACTTGTAAAGCTAAGTTCGAAGTCGAACCAATTGCCCTTTTCATCCTGGCCTCTTCCTGTAAATTTTTTGAGTGAAGCGTTATAAGTTCCGCTTAATCGTTTATTACTTGAGCTGTCTTCTTGCAATGAGAAGGTTAATATGTTATTCAGGAATTGGTAATTGATTTTTTTATTTGCTGTATCTACTTTAAAACTTGCCGATGGTTTTATAGGGTCGCCGGTAAATCGGAAATTGAAAGTTTTGTCTGATAATTTTAACTGATAATCACCGCGAATGTCAGCCGGATCCAATTCGTGATAAAGTTCTATTTCTCCATTCACGGCATGCAATAAAATACTGCAATCTTCTTCAAAAATGGATTTGTTAGCAATGAAAAAGTTAGAGTAATAACCCGGCTTTAAAGCGCCAATTTTACCCGACATTTGAATAAATTGAGCCGGGTTGGTGAATAAAGCTTTTAAAGCTGTTTTTTCGCTCAAGCCATACTTAATTGCTTTACGAAGATTAGGGAGAAAATCTTTTTTATTTTGAAGATCGGATAATGTAAAACAAAATGGAATATCATTTTTTTCAAATGCGGCGGGATTGCAGGCGGCCATTTCCCAATGTAATAAAGTTGCTAAAGGAATATTTTCCGCCTCATAAGGATCTTCTACATCCAAGGCAAGCGGAAAATTTAAGGGTAGTATGTAATTTAATCCGGTTTCTTTAATCTCATTAATTCGTTGATATTCGTTGCCGCCAGCCTTTACGATAAACTTTACTCCAAATTCTTTCCCGATTTTAGAAATTCTTAAAGCGTTGTATTTATCATTGGCTTCCATAATAGCCGGTAAACTCCTCAGTTGATTAAATGCTTCCAACGAAATATTAAATTCTTCCTTATCACTATTTTTATACCAATCCGCATCATAATAGGTTTGTCGCAAAAGAGCAATACCCCCGGTTAAAGAATTTGGATAATCCTGAGGAGAAGAGCCTTTGAAAAGTCCATAATAACCCGCAATCTTATCTTTAATTATACTGTTATTCTCTTTTGAGGATACATTTAAATTTGCCAATACACCACTACCTCTTACTATACCGTCTTTAGGACAAGCAGAAACTACGCCAAATCCGTTAGTTTTTAATTCTTGTGCTTGTTTAGGATTATGCTTAAATGTTTTGAATGCATCATAATCGGCTTTTATGGCCATATTCCAACCGTAAGCTCCTTTGATATTACTTTGCATTTGTGGTCCAGGTGCTGTTTTAGGAGGATATTTATTATCCGGAACGCCGTATTCACTGTAAATATCAATGAAAGAGGGGTAAATGTATTTGCCTTTTAAATCTGTTATGACCGCTTCTGTTGGAATGGAAATATTAGTACCAACTTGTATTATTTTTCCATCTTTAAATAAAAGTGTGGCGTTTTTAATCAAATTTTCGTGATCGGTATAAATGTTGGCGTTGGTAAAGGCGTATAAGGTGTGAACCTTAAAAGGCGCTCCGTTTGTTGGAAAAGTTACTTGAGCATCAGAAATACTGCATGTCAAAACACTAAAAATCAGTAGAAAAATCCTTTTTAACATAAAGCAGTAAATTTAATAAGATTATACAGCATTCAAAGTACTTTATTTTAATGCATATTGTTAATTTTGGAGTAAATTTAAATTATGGTAAAAGGAATTGCACACACACATTATTTAGTAGTTGTTTTATTTTTGTTGATTTATGTAATTAAAACGGTATTGTTATTGAGTAATAAATCAGAGCTTTTAACATCTTTCTCTAAAAAGATAAAAGTTCCGGAAATGATAATCAGCACTTTGTTTTTGGCAACAGGAATTTATTTAATGACTCAATTGGCCACTATACATTATCTTATGTGGATAAAAATAGCCATGATATTGCTTTCAATACCATTAGCAGTTATAGGATTTAAAAAATCGAATAAAATTTTAGCTTCGGTGAGCTTATTATTGCTTACCGCCAGTTTTGGATTAGCCGAAGTAGCTGCGAAGAAAAAAATGAAAGCAGATAATGAAGGCATCAGTAGTTCAGATGGCAAAGCATTATATGTAAATAACTGCAGCATGTGCCATGGTGATAACGGGAAATTAGGGGTAATGGGGGCCAAAGATATTAGTTTGAGCACTATGAATGAGCAACAGATTGTAAATGTGATTCTAAAAGGAGAAAAATCCATGAATCCTGTTCCGGTGAGTATAGAGCAAGCCAATGCTATTGCTGCTTACGTTGAAACCGAAATAAAAGGCCATTAGGTTTGGATAAGTTCTTTGTTGGATGAATGAAAGATAAATCGATTTCCACTTCAATTCCTCAGCACAGCTGTGTACTAATAGGAATGATTTCAAAATTTCAGGATGAAACGGCTTCACGTGAATACCTGGAGGAATTGGAATTTCTGGCGCAAACTTATGGTTTGATTACCAAAAAAATATTTACACAAAAACTGGAAAAGCCGGATAAGGCCACTTTTATTGGTAAAGGAAAGTTAGCGGAAGTAACTGATTTTGTAAAAACCAATAATACCGATGTGGTTATTTTTGATGACGAGTTATCTCCCTCGCAACAAAGAAATTTAGAAAAAGTTTTAGGCAAAAAAATACTTGATCGTACCACGCTAATATTAGAAATATTTGAACAGCGGGCTCAAACTGCACATGCTAAAACACAAGTTCAGTTAGCACAATATCAATATTTGTTGCCGCGCTTAACGGGCATGTGGACACACTTGGAAAGACAACGTGGAGGCACCGGAACGCGGGGAGGAGCCGGCGAAAAGGAAATTGAAACGGATAGACGAATTGTGCGCGATAAAATTTCGGTATTAAAGGAAAAACTTCGTGAAATTGATAAGCAAATGGCCACGCAACGCAAGAATAGGGGCGAGCTTATTCGCGTTGCCCTTGTTGGTTACACGAACGTGGGTAAAAGCACCATCATGAATTTATTAAGCAAAAGCAATGTTTTTGCCGAAAATAAATTATTTGCCACCTTAGATACCACGGTTAGAAAAGTGACCATAGAAAATTTGCCTTTTTTATTGAGTGATACAGTAGGCTTTATTCGTAAGCTTCCTACTCAACTGGTTGAAAGTTTTAAATCTACTTTAGATGAAGTGAGAGAAGCAGATTTACTTATTCACGTAGTTGATATTTCACACAAAAATTTTGAAGAACATATTCATGTGGTGAAACAAACTTTATTGGATATCGGAGCCGGTGACAAGCCTTGCATTTTGATTTTTAATAAAACCGATTTATTCACCTACGTTCCAAAAGAGGCCGATGATTTAACTCCTGAAACCCGTGAAAATTTATCGCTGGAGGATATTAAAAAAACATGGATGAAAAACATGTCGGATACCGTTATGTTTATCAGCGCTGCTAAAAAAGAAGGCCTGGAAGAGTTCCGGAAAAAAATATATGAAACGGTAAAAGCCATGCACATTAAACGATATCCCTATAATAATTTATTGTATTAATGAAAGTTGAATTTAAATATGCCGAATTACAAGATTTAGAACGCATAGTTGAAACTTACAATGAATCTATTCCGGGCAGAATGGCTACTGCAGATACAGAACCCGTTTCGGTTGAAAGTAAGTTAGGCTGGTTTGAAAGCCATAATACAGAATTCCGCCCAATTTGGCTGGTTATCCTGAATGATTATTATGCCGGATGGATGAGTTTTTCAACTTTTTACGGCAGACCAGCCTACAGTGGCACAGTTGAAATCAGTATTTATATTAAAGAAGATTTTCAAAACAGAGGTCTGGGTAAAATATGTCTGCAGTACGCAATGGAAAATGCGCATCTCTATCAAGTTCATACCCTTCTTGGATTTATTTTCGGACACAATGAAAGCAGTATAGCTTTGTTTAAGAAATTTAATTTTGAAGAATGGGGACATTTACCCGGTTTGGCTATAATAGACGGAACTCCAAGGGATTTAGTGATATTGGGTAAAAAGATTTTTAATTGAATTGAGATGCGGCAATTCCGCATAAACTTTTCACCAGCATTAAACCATCAATAAAAAACAAATAGTATAAAATTCTTTTGTGTTTAAGCAGTTTAAACGAAAAATAAATGCCCAATAACAATGGAATGTTAATGCTTAGTGCTTGTATCAACGGATAATGATTTAGAATCACGAATAAAATGTTAGTTATTATTCCAATTACACTTAATGGAATAATAATAAAGTATATTGTTTTTTTGATACCTTGGGAAACTGCATACGTTTTTAGTTGAAACACAGAATCTTCTTTGAAATCTTTTATATCAAACATAATGCACAATACGGAAATAAAAATAAAATTTTCGATAAATAAAAGCACCCTGTTTTGAGAAAGTTTAAATGAACTCTCGTCTCCGAGGGATTGGAAAATGATTGGGTAAATAGTAACGATTCCGGCCCAGGCGAAACCAATTAAAAAAGGTTTAAGTTGACCGTATTTTCTGATATTTAGTTTTGAATTAATTCCATAATATAATAATGCCACAAAGGGGAAAAGAAGCAACATAAACAGTTGTATAGAATTTAATTCACTTATTTTATTTGAATTAGATGCAAAAAAAAGTATCCCGCATATCAAAAGGATGCCGATAAAAAAGAACTGGGTAAACAAAGTTAACTTTTTGTTTTTGCTATACCATTGATCTCGTTCATTATCCGGATATCCGGATGATTTATGAAGAAATGCTTTTGTGTAATATAAGGCGGTGCCACTAAAAACGAGCAGGTAATAATAAATTGGATTTAATGCTAAATTTTGTCGATAAGATGTTTCTATGCTCAGGCCAACCGCACAAATTCCAACAAAAAAGTTTCCGAATAGTAAAAACTGAATAATGGGAATATTAAAAAAGGACATTCCTCAAGGTATGAAATTTATTATAAAATTAAAAATGCAATTTTAAATTGAGATAATAATTGATTGGATCTGCAGGAATAATTCCCGGACCCGGATATCCTTCTGCTCTTCTGGTAAAATAAAGTGAATTAAGGGCGTTGTTAATTCCGGTACTCACGCTAAACTTTTTGAATTTATAACCGCTTGAGATATCTACCACTGAATAGGCCGGAATTGTGCCATAAATACCGGATACAGATGACTCTGCATTCGTAGCGTCGGAGTATTGATCAGAAGTATATGAATATTGAAGATTTAAATGAAATCCTTTCCATCCATAAGCTATACCGGTTCTGAATATGATGCTTGGAACATATTCTACAATCTTATTTCTATATGCTGATTCTTTGCTGTTAATGTATCTTGCATCTGTAAAAGCCAGATTTACAAAGGTTGAAAGTTTATGTTTAGCCGACTTATTTACTAATTTAATCCAGTCTAATTCACAAAAAGCTTCTGCTCCAACATTTCTGCTATCACTCACGTTAGTCCGGTATCTGATTAAATTATAAGTATTGCTATCTGTTTTTATAATGGTGCCTATTCTGTTGTTGTATTTCAAAAAATAAAAACTCAAATCAAAATAAATTAAATCTTTATATGAACCTCTCATACCGGCATCAGTGGTAAATCCCCGTTCATCTTTTAAATTTGGATCTACAGCAAAGTTAGGATTGAGTACTCTCATGTCATTGAAATTAATGGAACGATAATTCTGACTGAAGTTTGCGTAAAGCTCAATGCAGCATCCGGTTTTATATTGCGTTCCGATTCCGGCTAAAATAAAATCACGTATATTTTGTTTTTCTTCTTTTACTTTAGCATCTAACAAAACAGAACCGGCCAAATCTTTGTAAATTAAACGATAATATCCGTTGGCTGATGTGTTTATTTTTTCATAACGTAAGCCGGGGGTTACACTCCAATTTCTGTTGAACTGAAAAATATTTTCTGCAAATAGCGCGAAATTGGAAGATGGAAATAAATAATGTGAATTTTCTAATAAATCGGGATTCAAAAATTTAAAATTGGCTTGATCGGATTTGTCGGCATCTCCTTGTTTTCTATCGGTTAAACCTTGGTAAACTCTGGCGCCAATTAAAAAATGACTATTGTAATCATTTAAAATATAGCGTTGTAAATATTTTACTTCTGCACCAAAATTTTTGTAGGTATCGCTCAATAAATTTCTGTTTAAACTGGTGTCGTCGCTTCTATCCGGTCTCCCTAAAAAACCTAAAGCATCGCGTCCCGCCAATAAACCAAATCCACAAAAACTTACTTTAGCAAAATCATTCACTTTGTAATCAGAACTAATCGACATTAAATTCCAATTTACTTTAAACCAATTTCTATTTCTGTTTGTATATGAAGCATCTTTATAAAACTGTTTATCGGTTAAACCTCCTGCTTGTTTAGCCAAATACTGTAAATGGGTGTATTCTCCCTTGATAGATAGATTATCATTAATATTAAATCGAACCGAAGCAAATGCATTATGCGATATTAGGTTTGAGTTTTTTCTCCATCCACCATAATTTTTATAGAGGTAAAACGTATTATAATCAATTTTAGAAACGTGCCCGTAAATTTGATTGAATGAATTTAAAAAAGAGTAGGAGCCTCCGGTTTGTGAAAGGTTAGTGGCTATTTTTTTATCTTTAGGGGCTTCAGCAAATTTATAATTAATTAAACCGCCAAATTGTGTGCCAAACTGCAATCCTGCAGCGCCGCGTAAAATTTCAATGCGCTCTATAGCTTCGGTAGGCGGGGTATAATAACTTTCAGGATATCCTAATGCATCGGCAGAAATATCATAACCGTTTTGCCGGGTGTTAAAATTAGATATTCGATTAGGATTTAATCCTCTGCCACCAATGCTAATGGTAATTCCGGAACCGTCATTTTCAAAAACATTAATTCCGGCTACTTTAGAAAACACTTGTCTGCTGTTGTTGCTTGCTAAATTGGCGTTTAAATCCTGTACATAAACTGCTTCTGATTTTTTGCCGGCAAAAATGGTTGTTCCTTCAATATTGTTAAGCTTAGAAATGCCAAATTTATTTTCGCGACTACTTTTAATTTCAATTTCATCCAATGAAATTTGTTTTTTTGACAAAGTACTGTCCTTTACTTGTGAAAACGAAGTAAAAATTGTTAATGAAAAAATAAATATGCTTAATTTCTTTTTCAATAGCTTCTAATCCAATTTTTGTTTTTGAAAATATTATTAGTTTCCAAACTTAAATCAACTGTGGGGTCAATAAACTCTCTGGTTCCGCTACCGTTAAGGGTTACATAACTTTGTACTTTTACCTGAATATCACTTAATCCTTTTTTGTTGTATTCTTCTTTTAAAAATTTGGCGTAATCAATCATCATGTCAGGCTGAGTAGACACCATTTTTTCCTGCATGTAGGTTAAATAATCTTTATTGTCAATTTCAATACGCTTTCCCGATTTTTTGTCTTCCACAAAGAAAAAGGCAGTGCCAGCTTTTTCCATTAACATCACACGCCATGAAAAACGATAACCTTGTTCTGTCCAAAATAATTTGCCATCATATAAAGCGTAACGAAAAGGCATTAAAAACTGAACAACAAAAAAAACGATAAAAGCATATTTAATGATGGGATGTAAAGAATTATTTTTTTCAATCCGGTTTGTTGTTGAATAGTTAGTTATTTTTTCGAGAAAATTTAAAATAGCAATATGAAATTTCTCCTTAAAGAAAATGATGGTAATTGTCATCATGATATATGGAAACATACCAATATTAAATAAAAGAGAAGTGGCCATGTGAAATACAATAACTAAGAAATAAGCAAAATAAACAGTTCGTTTGTTGAATAACAGAAATCCAATGCATAAATCATAAATGCAACCAAACCAACAGAAAAAGTAAGCTATCCATGTTTTTTCCAAAAGTGAACCGATGAATGGAAAGTGCGAATAAGCCGGAAGCCAAATTTTTAAAGGTTGAGCTTCAATTAGCCAATCGTAATTAATTTTTGCTACGCCTGCAAAAAAGTAAAGCGTAAACATTTGCAGTTGGGGCAGAAAAATAAAATAGCGGTAAGTTGATTTTATATCATTCCTTTTAAATACTTTATTATCTAAAGAAAAAGCCTTCCCGGCCGGTAAAAAAATTAGTATTAATGAAATTAGACTGATAAAATAATAATGATTGAGATAATTTGTTTTATCAATTAATTCAACATAAGTAAAAAGCAGAAAAAAGGAAATTGTTGAAATGCGGTATAAAAATCCAATAAGAATAAATAAAGCCGTAATTAAAAGTAATCCAAATACGATATACATACCTAGTGCAGGTAATGGTTTAATCCATTCAAATCCAAAAAACGGAAAATACACTTTGGGTAAGATGTACATTTTTTCTACCCAACCCATATAAATAAAGCGAATGATGGATGCACTCATTAATATTCCAAATGCAATTCGGAATATTACCAAGGGTGCGATACTAACTTGGCTGGTTAAATATTTTTTAATTTTCTCAATCACCATCACCGTCTTGATAGGTAATTACAACGCCTAAAGAAGATGGTAAATCAGCTTTTAATAAAACCAAAAGTTTAACCAATTCGGCATAAGCGGCATCAACTACTGTGGGGTTAGTTGTCATTTGTGTACTCAAAGGTTCAGCAATGGCCATTAATTTTGTTCGGGCTAAACTAAATTGTGTTTGTATCGCATCATTCAGCGTACCACTGGTGTGTTGTACTTTTAAATGAATTAAATAATCATCAAATCCCTTATTGTTACTTCCGTTTAACGACTTTCCGTTATAAACTCGTTCAATTAAATCCAGCGTTTCAATTGCGTATTTGAGCGAGTAGCTGCTGCTGTAAAAAGCTTCACATTTATCCGGATAGGCTATGCCCAAAGATTTTTTCCCTAATGGAATTCCGATTTTTGCATTTTTGAGGTAATCTAAATTATAATTAAGCTGGTTAATCAATAGGCCAATGGAGCTGCCAATATCAGTTCCTAAAGAATTAATAAATGAATTGCGATATGAGCTGTTCCATCCGGTAATAACGGTATTGCATTTACCCGTCATTTCATTTAGAAGATCCGTAACATATTGTTTGGTGTTGGTGTTTGTAAAAGAAGCAACTATAACGGTTTCTTGTTTGCCGTAAAATAAATAATCGAGTGCAGGAAAACCTTTGGCATCCAGGTTACTGATAGCGGAAAAATCATAAATACCCGTGCTTATGTTAGTTTTAATTTGCTGCGTATCTGTTGGGAAAATATTAAAATTCCCCCGTATGCCTGTGTTTTCAGCAGGACCTAATTCAAATAAATCACATCGTTGATATTTGGTATAAGCAACAACAAATTTAGATTTAAGTGCATGTAGATTTGGGAGATCAGGATTGTTTTTGAAAACGGAATAGGCTTGATTTAAACTATCCAATGAAATGCTAAAAGATTGGTAAGCCGGTAAAATAATATTATCAGCATAGTTTATGAGCATGCCCGATTTATCAAAAGCATCTTCAGGTTCCTCAGGTTCATTGTTCTTTTTTTTATCTCTACAGGAAACTGTAAAACACAATAAACCCAAAAGAGTAAGAACGGTTAATTGCCGAAAGAATTTTGTATTCATAATCCGCTCAAAAATATAAACTTAGATCAAGAATTTCTATCCCCTAAAAAGGGTATAATGTTTATGTAATTAATTGAACATCAAAATGTTTAATAAAGAAAACAAGGTTCCGCGCAATCCAATTACCTTTCCGGAATTATTAAGGAATTAAAGATGCATTTAATGAAAAAACGCTTTCGAGTTTAGCAATAGCCAAATCGATATTGGTTGTAGTGATATTATATAAATTATTACCAAAATAACTGAGTAATAAATTAATATCTGCGTCAGAAATTGTTTTGGCTGTATTGTATTTAAATGCTAATACAAAACCGTGACCTTCTGACAAAACATGATGCAAAGTAGCTTGGTCACTTAAATTATTTTTAGCGGCTTTTAAATAACTAATGCATTTTGCAGCTCCAACTTTTTCCCAGGTAGAAACAACTATTGCTTTGGCCTCATCTCTTGCTGTATTATCTTTATTGCTAATGGCAGCTCTTCCTTTCAAAAATGCATTCATGATTGTTGAATTAGAACCAATGGCTACGTTTACCGCATTACAATAATTTCCCCAATATTTTAAATTGATAGTGGAAGTAGGAAAGGACAGCGGTACACCAAAATATCCGAATGCTTCATCCCATGCCTTTTCTTGCGCAGTTATACTATTGGTGATTGTTGAATTATCGTATGAAGCAATATTATTTATTCTACTCATAGCTTGATTAAATATACAAGCGCCCATTAATCCTTTTTCTACTACTTCCTTATATTCATAACCATTGGCATTCACCAAAACGGCACGTGCCGGAGAAACTAATTTTCCCTTTGTCCCGGATGATGCAGTACTCGTTGTAGGATTAGCGGCTGAAGTAATACTGGCTGCCTGCGCTTCAATAAAATTGGCTTCCGTTTCTGTCACAAACATAAATGAATTACTGGTTTGATCTTTAATTTGTAAACCGTTAATATTTAAAGAAGAGGTCGAAAAAGGAGAGGCGCTATTTACAAACATATTTTGCAAAACAGCGGCACTAATTGTGGGTTGAGTAGGTGAGGTTGTAGTGTGCGTGCTTTTAATTAAATTAATCAATTCACCCATCATTTCTAACCTTTGTGTAGAGGATGTAAATGAAGCGTTTGCGAAATTATAGGAAGTAGGTATGGTATAAGATGGCGTGGGTGCCGGATTATTAATAACAATAGGTTCAGGTTCTTTGGTATCTTTTTTGCAATTGGTAAAAATTAAGGTTATTAATAAAAGTGTTAATGTGATAAATAAATTTTTCATTGTTAGTTATATTTGAGTAGCACAAATTTAATTCACTCCAACCTTTTTATAAATACCATTTTTAAGGTAGCAGGTGAAAAGCAGGCTTTATATTCATAACAATTAACCTTTAGGAAATAAAAATATTATCCTTAGATTTGGTTGTAAGTTATAAGACATGAAAAAAACAATATTATATTTCTGGGTAATCACAAGCGCATTTTGGTTTTCAAACGCTTATTGCCAAGTGCCAAAAATTAAATGGTGGTTTAATACCAATGATTTTGCGGCAGGCCAGGCAGCCGCAAAAGATATTGATGCCGATGGCAGACTCGAAATAGTTTTTAGTTGTTATAGAAATGACAGTAATGTATATGCCCTAAATGGAGAGGATGGTTCTTTGCTTTGGAAATACAATACCAGCCCTTTGGGCAGCCACGGATGCAATGATGTGGCTCCACTGATTTACGACGTGGATAATAACGGATTTCAGGACGTAGTTTTAGCCAGCTCATGCAATCCGAAAACTTATTGTTTCAATGGACCAAACGGAGCCATTAAGTGGATTGCCAATACTAAAGGAAGTGATTCACCGCCTACTGTAGCAGATTTAGATAATGATAATCGGAAAGAAATTATTCACGGAGAGTTTGGTGGTTGGGTAATTGCACTTGATGCAGAATTAGGTACACAAAAATGGGAATTTAATGTTGATCCAAATTCATGGATACAAACTGCTCCAACAGTTTATGATTTGGATAATAACGGACAGCTTGATTTTGTGGTAGCAACCTGGAATTTCAATAACAAGGATAGTGTATTTGCCTATAGAGGAGATAATCTGACAAAAATGTGGGCATATCCTGTACACAATCATTTATATCATGGAACAGCAACGGCTGATTTTAATTTTGATGGGAAACCGGAGTTATTAATTTGCGGATGGAACGACACTTTACATTGTATAAATGGTGAAACCGGGACCAATATTTGGAAATTTAAAGGATCGGGAAATGGTTACGCTCCGGTTTCATTGGCTGACATTGATAATGATGGTCTTTGCGACATCATTTATCCGAATGGTTCAAAAATAACAGCCTTAAATAATAATGCAACAGTAAAGTGGGAGTATAATATTCCAAACTCCAGTTACACCTTCAGAGGAGCTGCTTTATCTGACATTACCAACGATAATTATTTGGATGTAATTTTCGCTACAAATAACGGCCATTTAATTGCTTTGAATGGGAACAATGGTAGTTTGATATGGGATATGGATTTAAGAGCGCATTATGGCAATCCGGCATTTAATTTAGATCATGCCCCCATTGTGGCTGATTTTGATAATGATGATACTTTAGATGTTTTTGTGGCCGGAGGTTGGGGAGTTGCTGTACCAACAACATCTAATAATTTTGGTAGAGGTTATTTGATTTCCGCAGGAAAAGGAAACGGTCCTGATCATTTGATGTTTCAGCGTGATGAACGAAGAAGATCAACCTGGTGTATGTTAGGCGGACCAAGTGAAGTCAATGAAAATGGTCTTGCGCTTGATCAAGCTGTGAAAGTTTATCCTAATCCATCCAATGCAGAGTTAAACCTGCATATACCAAAAGCCAGCAATGAAAAATATAATTTAATTATATACAATTCTAATGGGGCAGAAGTTTTAAAGAATCGTGATTTAACTGCTACTGATTTGAAACTGAATGTACAAAACTGGAGTAACGGACTATATTATTACACGGTATTTGGGGAGCAATTAACTGCAAAAAGCGGCAAGTTTATTGTACAGAAATAAGGTGTTATTCTCCTTTATATTCGTATTTTAAGGGTATAAATAATTGTTTATTAAGGTGATATTAATGGATATTATTTTTGTTAAGAACCAAAAAATTTCTACATTTGCCCTCCCATTCTGATAACATCAAAATGGCTGTTCTTTTAAATAAAAGCGGAAATAGCTCAGTTGGTAGAGCGTAACCTTGCCAAGGTTAAGGTCGCCGGTTCGAGACCGGTTTTCCGCTCCAAAATTCCCCGGTATATTTCCCGGGGAATTTTATTAAAAATCCAATTGCCTGGGTGGTGGAATTGGTAGACACGCAGGACTTAAAATCCTGTGACCTTAACAGTCGTACGGGTTCAAGTCCCGTCCCGGGTACAAAGCCTCAGATATTCTGAGGCTTTTTTGTTTTGCGGTAGACACGCAGTCCCGATAGTTATCGGGATTAAAATCCTGTGACCTTAACAGTCGTACGGGTTCAATTCCGATAGCTATCGGAACCGTCCCGGGTACAGATGAATGAAAAAGGCCTCACGAAAGTGAGGCCTTTTTTGTTTTGAAAAAACTGTCAAACACTATTTGTAAAGATTTTGAAAAACAAAAAAAACCATTTTTCGTTTTTCCTTTTTTTTATTCTTACGATGACGCAAGAAACAACCCCCAATTTGTGTCAATTCCAGTTGAAAGTAAAGAAAGAGATTTTTTATCCGGTAGATGAGCTTTCCCTTTTCAAAACAGAAGTCGGGCCACCTATGTTTCATTGGGACATAGAAAAAAGCAGGATAGTCTCCTTTGAATCAATTTAACGACTTCTTTAATATATACAATTATGCCTAACTTCACATCTGAATGAATATTATTATCAGAATTATATTTTCTTTTCTTTTATTCTTTGTATCAACTAAAATCCTAGTTAGTCAATCTTTTGATTTATATCAAAAGGAGATATTAAATATGGATAATGGTTTGCCAACAAATGAAATCTATCAAATTATTGAAGATAGGAATCATTACTTGTGGATGGCAACAAATAACGGTATAGTAAAGTACGATGGAAGAAAATTTACCGTATTCAATTCTTCTCACGGTCTGCCTCATAACGAAGTGTATCATTTAACTGAACAGTTTAATGGTAGAATTTACGGCGAGTGTAGGTTCGCGCAAGTATTTTACATTGAAAAGGACAGTATCATCACCTTTAATAAAAACAACATAGTTGCAAAATACATTCAAGGATTTCCTAGAATCTATTCAATTATTTTAGATAAAAAAGAGAACTTATATTTAGGCACATTATCAGGTCGACTTTTTTTTGATAAAAAAGGCAATGTTATTTATAAAGATAGTCACAATTTAAATACTAATCGAAGTGGTAATAATCTAGTATTCATTGAAGATAAAATCCTGTCGTTTCTTACACAATTCGATAGCAGTAAAATGAATTTTCTTACTAGGCATTCATTAGAGGGAGTAGAACATATTTACAAGCTAAAGGAAAAGCAAGAAACAGCTGAAGCGCCCTACACTACAAAGATAAATTCCGGCACATGGGCCATAATAGATGGTGCTTATGTGAGGGTATTAAATAATGACCATGCAATTCATAATATATTGACGCCAACGCGAGCGGTTTCTGTAAAAGCAATAGATTCAATCTTGTGGATTGGTACTGTAAACGGTGGTGTTTTTGGGTATAAACTATATGCGGATAGCATTTCATTAAAAGATCACTTCTTGGATGGCAACACGGTTACCTCTACTTTAAAAGACCATGAGGGCGGGTATTGGTTTACAACCCGCGAAAATGGAGTATTTCATATCAGCAACTTCAATATTTTAAAAATCTATGAGAATAATGAAAAACAAAACCTCAACTATTTTTTTAAGGATGATCAATGCGAATTAGTTGGATACGATAATGGACAAATAAATTCGTTGACTAACAAAGTAGTATTGAACGGTAGCGGTCCCTACTCAAATATTAATAAGTACAAAAGTACATATCACTTCTTCTCTAATGGAGTAAAGTATGAATATTCGCCCAATTCAAAAAAGCTTAAAAGCATTTACAGCTCTGATAAATTATTGGCTGCCGCGAATTTTTTGAATTTAAATGATAGCATCTCAGTTATACAGGCTTTGAATTCTTTCTTTTTATTTAACAATACTAATTATACGATTACAGAGACCACCAAAGAGAAAATTTATTTATCACGCATAAATTGCAATCATCAAATTGATGGGAGTAGGGTAGCATTCGGAACAAGTCAGGGCGTAGTGGTTTACGACGTACTTAATTATAAACGAATTGCGAACTACGATTTGCCATCCGCTGTCGTTTCAGTTAATAGTTATAAGGGTAATATATATGCTGCCTGTAGTAATGGATCGTTTTATTTATTGGGAAAAGAAATTCAACGAATACGCTTTAACGATGATTTGGATATTAATGTCATATTTGATGCTAAGATTAATAAAGATATTTTATACGTCGCCACAAATATTGGAGTTCATAAATATCGAATACAAAACGGAAACAAGCTTATTAATATTTCTACTACAATCCTTAAGGGTTTAAGAAAAATTTATATCTATAATGGGAGAGCCTATTATCTAACTAGTAATATAATATTTGAAGATCTGGAGAATGACACTGTTAAATCCTTCCCTATTGTATCCATAAAAAATGTTTGGGTGAATGGTAAAATATTATCAGATAATAACAGGGCCTTCGAACACAATGAGAATAACATTGACTTTGTTATTTCCGGAATTTCCTATACCAATAAATTACTAAAATTCAGATACAAGTTAATTGGAGTTAACAACGTATATCAGTATACGCCTGATTTCAAAATAAATTATTCTTCTTTAAATCCGGGAGATTACAAATTCATTATTAGCGCTACAAATAATGGCATCGACTACTCAACGGATATTTCTTATTCATTTTCTATTGAAAAACCGGTATGGAAAAAGAATTGGTTCATTCTTTTGATGTTATTGATCATCATTATGGCAATTACTTATTCCGTGTATTTAATAGTAAAGCAAATTAAAAAGAAGTCGAAATTAAATGAAACAATTTCCAGGTTAAAGTCTCAAGCCTTAATTAGTCAACTAAATCCACATTTAGTATTTAATATTCTAAATTCCATACAAGGTATTGTTTCAAAGGGTGATATTGAAAAGGCCAATATTTTTATATCGCGTTTTGCTAAATTTATGAGACAAACTTTATGGGCTAATCAAAACCCGCATATTAGTTTAGAAAGTGAGTTGGAGATAACAGAGAATTATATTTCTTTAGAAAAACTTCGCTTCCCATCAGAAATGAGTATTGAAATTGTGAGGAATACTTATCAAAAAGAACGATTAGTACCTTCATTATTGTTACAACCTTTTATTGAAAATGCTATTAAGCATGGCATTATGCCTTCTTTATCCAAGGATGGAAAGATTTCTATTATTGTTTCTGAAAGTGAATTATATTTGGAAATTAAAATTGTAGACAACGGCAAAGGATTTGAAAACGAAATTATGTATGGTGATGGTTTAAAAATTACAGAAGAAAGATTAAAACTTTTGAATGAATTAAATACCATTCAATTTGAAAGAAAAGATGGACTAACAGTGGTAACAGTAAAAATATATTCATGATTTTTAAGGCCCTAATTATTGAAGATGAAATTCTCGCCAGGGAAACTTTAAAAAGTTATCTAGCCAGATATTTCCCTGATATTAAAGTAATGGCGGAAATTGATAACATCAATGAGGCAGTAAACTATCTAAACGAAAATATAGTTGATATTTTATTTATTGACGTTCATTTAAAAGATGGTAAATCTTTAGAAATCTTAAAACAAGTAAATGCAGGAGATTACAAAATTATTTTCACCACAGCACATGATAATTATGCGCTTGAAGCTTTTAAAAATAAAGCTTTTGGTTATTTACTAAAACCTATAGATCCAATTGATTTTAAAGAAATTGTTGGGCGCGTGCTTAAAGATTTAATAGCCGTAGATACTAATGATTCAAGTAAAAAAATAAAAGTACCTACAAGTACTGGCTACATTTTGTTAGACTTAAAAGACATTATAAGGTGTGAGGCTGAAAGTAATTACACCAAAATATTTACAAAAAATAATGGTGCTTATATTACAGTTTCTAAAACCTTAAAGTATGTTGAACATGAATTAATACATTCCAAAAAATTTATTCGCGTCCATCAATCACATCTTATTCATACAGCATATGTAAAAGTATTTGAAGTAAAAAACAATTTTATTACACTTACTACCGGCGATAAAATTCCGGTTTCCAGAGCCAAAAGGAATAGCATGTTTAGCGATTTTCAACAATAACACCTCTTTTTTCCGGCTTCAATATTTTCGTCCTTACTTTTCTCCGAATACTAATCCAAGTCACCAAATACTAATCGCTTCATAGCATTGATAGTATTTAATTTATTTTTGGTATCAAACCCAATAACAAGGGGTGACACCGAAAAGCCAAACAAGTAGGACAATTAAAAACACACAATTATGAAAACAGTTTTTACAGTTTGCTTAGTCTTAACCGTGTTCGGTGCCATGAACTCAGTTTTAAACGGGACAGTAGGTAAAGACATTATTCAAATAGTAATGGGTGACGAAAGAACCATAGGGACAGATTTCCTGAGAATTTTAATCGGACTTTCTGCTATAACGACACTCGTTTGGGGGCTTAAAAAACTCTATTCTACTAAAGCATAATGCTAAATTTGCTGGCCTTGTCACAGGCGCTATGGAAAATTTAAAAATTAAATACTTTGGGCTTCATTTAACCAAGAAGAATTATCTTAAAGTTTACTTCTTTTATTTATCAATGAATATTCTTGGACTTACTTATTTTAGCATTTATCCTTTAGATCCCAACTCTTTTCCAGCAGTAAAATATATTGCACGGAATATTCATTTCCTTTTTTTAATTAATCTTATTTATACAATTATTGAGGGGCAGTTCTTTTGGAATAAATTCACAAAAAAGCAACTTGAGACCATAGAAAAATTAAAATTAGACCTCGAAGAAAAAAACAACGACATTCTCAGTAGTATACGCTATGCAAGGCGTATTCAGGCATCCCTTTTGCCTACCGATAAATATATTGACAAAATATTAAGCGGTAATAAGACAATCCCCATGACACGGCTAAGGACAAAAAACACTGAGACAAATACCTAATGGACGTTTATCCTTGTGCATTATTTTTACCAAAACAGCATTTACCTCCTGATTTCTCCGAATACTAATCCAAGTCACCAAATACTAATCGCTTAGTAAGCTTAAACGAATTTAGTTTATTTTTGGTATCGAACCCATAACAATCATTTCTAATGAAAAAAATCATGTCAATTATTGCATTGCTTATAATGTGCAATGTTTCCAACGCGCAAATAAGCATTGGTGGATTGAAAAATAAACTGAAAACGAAAAACGAAAAAGCAGAGAATAACACTAATAAATCTGAAAATACAACCAGTGAAAATGGTCAAAAATCTAATCCGGGAAACGATGCTACAGCCGAGCAAATAAACGCAAATAAAGAGGCTAAAAAAAGAATTGATGAAATAAAAAGTGAATTATTGAAAATGGAACCCAAGATGGGTGGGCTATTTCCAATAGTAAAGGAAAAAAAGTACCCTGAGCTTTATATTGAAAGTGAAAAAATGATCCAAGGTATTCTACCTGACAATTTTGATAAAACCAATAACCTTCTGAATGAATACATTAACTTATCAAAACAAGCAAATGATCAGTGGCGTTTCGGAAACTTTAATGATATTTCCAGCTACAAAGCTGAATATCCAAATTATATAAAGCGTGAATTGATACCTGTCATTAATCAAATGATTGAATATTCAGATGATTCTGATTTGGCAGTACAGTACAAGTGCGCGAAAACCGCAAAAAATTTCTATGATGGAGCTGTGTTTATTTCACCTGGCCTACCGGAACTTGTAGCGATTGCTGATAAGGTGAATTCAAATTACAATAAAATTCTACAAAAGATACCGGCAGATGCCTTTCAAAAGGAACATTTTTTTAAACTATTGCTTTTCAATCAAAAAATCACTCCAGGTGGTGAATCCGGGCTCAAATATGCAACAACATGGGAAAATGGTAAGGCACTTTATGCAGCGTTTTATTTTCCTGGTAAGGCCAGTTACTTCCTAAGAGGCATTCAAACAAGTGAATTGGGTGGAAAGGAAGGGATACCATCAACAACTTTTAAATTGAAATTTGACAATGAGAACATTAATGAAATAAAAATTGTAATTCCGGTTATTAACAAAATGGAAGGTGATAAACCTTATGGATATTATGATTTATTCCCAAGTATTGAGTCTATGAATGAACCTAAGCACTCCGAATATTCAGAATATTTTAAAGAGCTTGAAAAATTGCCTAATGGAACATATAATGTACAGTTTAGTATACGGTCTTTGGGAGAATATTATTCGAATTCAATTCGATTGGTTATAACAGATGAAGCAAAAGAATATTTTAAAAAGGCTAGAGAACAAGCTAATCGTCGTGGGCTTGATCAAATTAGAGTCAAGAAAGGCGCATATGCCGATGCTAATTTCACTTCTATTGTAAATAAAGAATTCAAACGAGACGAATTTGGCACTCCATTGCGCACAGCTGTTGATGGTAAGTGGGAAGTTTATAAGAATGGTTTAGGCATACCACTGAAGAAAAGCATTTCAATACAAGTAGTATATAAAGATAAAAACGGGAAATGCTTTTTATATGGCGGACTTATTACACAAACTTATGACGGAAAAAGCTACGGCAAAATGTTTCTAGATGAGGCGTATAATACAGTAGAAATGCTTTGTGAAAATGCAAATAAATAAAAAATAGCCAAATTATATATAAAGAAGTTCACTTAAGCGGTATAGGTGATAAAAGGGAAGTATACTGCGGATGTTTAAAAAAATAAACCAAAAAAAATAATCTTTATTAAACTAACAATTATGAATATAATCATTAAGAACAAAAAAAAGGTAATTTCCATATCTATTCTTCTTTTATTTTTAATTCATCCCAACCTACGATCACAAGGGTTTCTAACTACATCAATAAATTGGTCTCTTCCTCAAGGTGGGAAAAATTTAGGTGGGCACAATTATGGTTTCAATGCTTTAAATGATGTCGGCTCTTATGATAATGCGAATCAAGGTTGGTCTTCTATTGATATGAATGGAGATGGTAAGCCGGATTTGGTAATAACCAGTCAAGGTAATGGTACCTATAAAGATTCTTTTAATCCAGGAGCCAATCCGTTTTGGATGGTATATTTAAATACTGGCGTTAGCTACTCAAACACTGCAATAAATTGGCTACTACCACCTAATGCTGGCAAATTTCTTAGTGGCCATGATTATGGATTTAATTCACTTTCGGATATTGGTTCACCTAGTCAATTTGATCAAGGTTGGACAACAATGGATATAAATGGTGATGGTAAACCCGACTTAATAATTATTTGTGAAGGAACCGGCATTTACCGAGATTGTTTTGCCCCGGGTGCAAATCCATATTGGAAAGTTCATTTAAATACAGGCAGCGGCTTCTCGCCTACTGCTATAAATTGGGTATTACCTCCTTTTACTGGACAATTTTTAAGTGGACATGAATATGGGTTGAATGCAATTGCCGGTAGCGGCTCCCCGGCTCAATTTGATCAAGGATGGAGTACAATGGATGTTAACGGGGATAGTAAACCGGATATAGTCGTTGTATGTGAAGGAACAGGTGTTTATAGGGATTGTTTTGCTCCGGGTGCAAATCCGTATTGGAAAGTGTATTTAAATACCGGAAGCGGATTTGCAACTACTGCTACGAATTGGACATTGCCGTCATACGCCGGAAACTATTTATCTGGACATGATTATGGTTTTAATGCAATTTCTTATGGTGGAACAGCAAATATTTCCGATCAGGGATGGAGCTTAGTTGACATGGATGGAGATAAGAAACCAGAGATGGTTCTTGTTTGTGAAGGAACCGGAACGTATAAAGACTGTTTTAGCCCAAACTCTAACTCGTACTGGAAAGTTTATCAAAATAACGGTTCGGGCTTTTCCAACACTGCAATAAATTGGTCTTTACCAACAGGCGGCCAATTCTTATCAGGTCATAATTATGGTTATAATAGTATTGCTTATAATGGAACTTATGATATTAATAATCAAGGTTGGATAATTTCTGATATTGATGGAGATGGAAAAACAGATTTTGTTATTACTAGTCAGGGTACAGGCACTTATCGTGATTGTTTCAATCCAGGTCCAGGTCAATACTGGAAAGTACATTTGAATGCAGGCACAGGATTTCAGACAAATTTTATTAATTGGTCATTGCCAGCTGGGGGAATGCTACTTTCTGGCCATAATTTTGGTTTTAATGTCTTTAGCGAACAAGGCACTTTTGATTCAGGGAATCAAGGGTGGTCGCCAATGGATATGGACGGAGATGGCAAATTAGATTTAGTGGTTGTGTGTCAAGGAACGGGTTCATATAAAGATTGTTTTAATCCAGGCCCAAGTCAATATTGGAAAGTTTACTTGAGCGGTTCAACGGTTGGATTGAATGAAAAAAATAATTTTGACTCGCAAATTAATTTATATCCAAATCCTACAAAGCACTTAGTAAATATAAATGGAGATGAAAAAATTGTAGGGCAAGAATATGCTGTTTTAGATATGACTGGGAAATTATTAATGAATGGAAAAATTAATATGAAAAATCAGGTGATAGATATTTCTGACTTTTCCGTTGGAATTTATATTGTTAAAATTGGTAATTCAACTAAAAAAATAATTAAGGAATAAAACCATGCCGATTTCAAATCATAAAAAAACCTTAACACAAAAACTATTAACCTTTCAAAAAGAAGGACTTAAAAAATACGGTAACTATTTAAGCGATCAGCTAAAAATGGCTAACAAAAGTAAAAACAAAGAGGTGTACAAAAAGTATATTATAAACCAAATTGCCTTAAACAATAAGCGAATTTTAAACATTGATATTAAGCTAAAAAAATAATTACCTAGCCTCAAACTCTGTGAAAAAACAAAAGAAGATAATTTTATTTATAATTTTAATTCTAAACTCAATAGTTTTATTAGGGCAAATTTGGCCGGAAGGGGCTCCGCCATTTGCAAGGCCAGTGAATATAGTTTTTCTCATTATTACTTTTGTATACTTTATCTTCAGTTTTATAAATAATACGAAGCCAAAATAAAATGAAAGATTTTGACTGGACAACGTTTACAAGAAAAATAGCAATAAAGGCAAAGCTCCCTTCTATTTATAATGCGTGGACAAAAGCTTCAGAAATTGAAAAATGGTTTTTAAGCAAAGCAAGTTTTTATGATCTTAATAAAAAACCAATAGCCAAAGATAAGTCTATAGAGAACGGATTTACTTATGAATGGAATTGGTATTTATATGATATCACTGAATATGGTAAAATTATTGAAGTAAACGGTAAGGATTTCATCCAATTCACCTTTGCGGGCAATTGCATAGTCGACATTACCTTGTCCGCGCAAAACGAGAATGTTATAGTAGAACTAACACAAAAAAATATCCCAAAAGACGATGAATCTAAACAAGGAATTCGGCTTGGATGTGACCGGGGTTGGTCTTTTTTTCTTGTAAACTTAAAATCTGTTTATGAAGGTGGACTAGATTTAAGAAATAAAGACTCCACATTAAAAGGGGTTATAAATTATTAGGGGCTATCAGCTATAACAAACATTATTAGAAATATTGGAGATTTTCTCCTCTTCTTTTCCTTCACATTTATACTTTTCAGTTTATTCATTGAAGTAATTAAAAAATAGTAAATTAACTTTTGGATTTTTTTCGATTAATTTTTCAATTAACAATTATCGATCTTTATTTAAGATACTTTTCTGGAATTCATAAATAGCCCTTATTCCTTCCAAAAAGTTCGATATAGTGAAGTTTTCGGGTACAAAAATCAGAGCGAGAAACAAAGCGAGAGCGAAGTTTCGAACTCTGATTTTTTTGTTTACAGTTTTTTTTATTTTATATATTTAATTACGAATGAATCTAGCCTCAATCCATCCGATTTTACAATTAATAAGGTCAATTTTAAAATAAAATTTCTCGAGCACATTTAGTATATTTAGCTAAGTGTCAAAACGTTCAACTATAGCTCTTTTTAAGTCAATTCCTACTAATTTATTTGCAGGCTTTGTAGTTTCATTGGTGGCTTTACCTCTTGGTTTGGGATTAGCAATTGCCTCTGGCGCACCACCTATTTCAGGAGTAATTTCTGCAATAGTTGGCGGAATTATTGTTTCTGTATTAGGTGGAGGAAACGTAACCATCACTGGTCCCGGCAATGGCCTGGTAGTTGCAGTTTTAGGAGCCATAACCGTTTTAGGTAATGGAAATTTACAAGAGGGTTACTTATACGCTTTAGCAGCAATTATTTTTTCTGGTGTGATAATTACTATTTTATCTTTTATTAAAATCGGAAACATTGGCAATTTTTTTTCCGCGCCGGCTTTACAAGGAATGCTTTCTGCCATAGGTATTATTATAATAAGCAAACAAGCCCATATCATGCTGGGCAACTTAGATTCTCATGGAAACACGCTGCATTTACTAGCGAAAATTCCAGAAAGTCTCGTTCGTGTTTTTACAAACGAAAATTTACGAGCTCCAGCAACCGCAGGCCTTTTGAGCTTGGCCATCATGTTTTTTTACTCAACCCTAAGAAATAAATATTTCCATTTAGTACCCGCACCTATGTGGATCGTTATAATTTCTGTTTCTTTTGCTTATTATATTCAAAGTCAACCAAACCTTGAGCATCCGCTTGAAGCTAAATACTTACTCAATATTCCAAATGATGCCCTAAGCAATTTCCCGAAACCTAATTTTTCCAAAATAACTAATTACACATTTATTTTGGCTGTGCTTTCAATTACCTTAATCGCAAGTATCGAATCTATATTAAGCATAAAAGCAATTGATAAACTAGACCCTAAAAAGCGACATTCTAGCACGGATAAAGAATTAAGAGCATTGGGTATTGCAACTATTGTTTCTGGTTTTTTAGGTGGGCTAAATGTTGTTACTGTCATTGCGAGAAGTTCTGTTAACGTGAATAATGGCGGCACTAATAAATTTGCAAATTTATTTCACGCTATTTTTTTATTACTGTTTATTTTTTTATTTCAAGAACAATTAAAACATATTCCGTATCCAGCTTTAGCTGCAATTTTGGTAGCAACAGGTTATAAATTAGCATCGCCTAATGTGTTTATTAAAATGTTTAAAATTGGGAGACCTCAATTTATTATCTTTCTTATAACACTGGTTAGTACACTCACAACGAATTTAATAAGTGGAATATTAATTGGGACTTTGGCTACACTTCTCATCCATGTGATTTTAGCAAAAAGTTTTGTTTTGTTCTTTAGATATTTATTCACGAACAATATTAGTATTCATGAGCTAGAGGGCAATAGAATTTTAATTACTGTGAAATATTATTGCTCGTTTTTAAATTTTTTCCGCTTAAAAAATGCGATTGATAAAATTGGCGACTCTAAAGAAATAATAGTTGATTTTAAACAATGTAAATTTGTGGATCATACGGTGCTTGAAAGTTTAAACATGTATGAAGATAAATTTGGCATAAATGATGTTGAATTTAAATTAATTGGAATTGAATCGAAACACACAAGCACTTCGCATCCGTTTGCTTTAAGAAGGGTGTTACAATTTGTGCCTTTCATTGACGTTGATGCAAGACAAAGTAAGCGTATTAAATTATTAGAAGAATTTACAAATGAATTGCACTGGACATTCGTACCAGAAATTAACAATGACGTTTCTTTTTTAAACCATTTTCATTATTTTCAAAGAAGACAAGCAAGTTATTATTTCAATACTTTAGCCAATGCGAATAGTAATTTGATGTTGTTTGATATTGAATATTCTGAAGGAGCCTTTATTGCACGAGAAGACGTGCACAGTACCATTGTTTACATAAAAGTTCCCTTAAGTATTCCTGCTTTTACGTTGGAGAAAAAAGATTTATTTGAACGCTTGAGTTTTTTAGCATATAGCAAAGAAATTGAAATTAATGCGCACCGAGACTTTAGTAGCAGATTTGTCTTAAGAGGTAAGAGGAGAAAACAACTAAAAAATTTATTTTCTGAAGAGTTGTTATTGTTTTTTGAATGTAATCATCCTTACCATATTGAAGCAGACGGTAAAGGTGGCGTAATTGTGATGGATAGAGAACATGCAGCTACTATTGGAGAAATAAAAACGATGACTGATTTTTGTATAAGACTTCAACAAATTATAAATGAGTATCATAGTAGTGATGAGAAAGAATTTTACAACAAAGAAAATTAACTTTCTTGAAGCTTTTTATTTCAAATAAACTTTAACCTCAATACTATTTGTTACATAAGAGGAACCAGATAAATTTCTTTTTCACGAGCATTATTTTATCCACCCACCAATTTTTTTATTTCATTCAGTTTAAATAAAGCTTCAACGGGTGTGAGTGTATTGATGTCGGTTTTTAAAATATCGGCTTTAATTTGTTCTAATACCGGATCATTCAGCTGATATAAACTCATCTGAATATTTTCCAACTCAGAATTCGTTTTTGAATTTTTACTCAGGTGCATTTCATGTTCTCCGGCGGGTTCTAATTCATGTTCTTTTTCTAATTTTTTCAAAATTTCCCCGGCACGTGCAACTACAACATTAGGCATACCTGCGAGTTTAGCCACATGTATACCAAAACTGTGTTCGCTACCACCTTCCATGAGCTTGCGTAAAAAAATTATTTTATGATTGCTTTCTTTCACCGAAACATTGTAGTTTTTTATTCTCGGAAAATAAGTTTGCATTTCATTTAATTCGTGATAATGTGTGGCAAACAAAGTACGGGCTCTCTTCTCGGGTTGATTGTGAATATATTCGGCAATACTCCAGGCAATGGAAATGCCATCGTAAGTAGAAGTTCCCCTTCCAATTTCATCTAGTAAAATCAAACTGCGTTTACTCAGGTTGTTTAAAATACTGGCCGTTTCATTCATTTCTACCATAAAAGTAGATTCACCGGAACTGATATTATCGGTTGCACCTACACGAGTGAATATTTTATCGGTAATTCCCATAGCCGCTTTTTCAGCCGGCACATAACAACCGATTTGCGCGAGTAAAACAATGAGTGCAGTTTGACGTAGGAGCGCTGATTTTCCACTCATATTCGGACCGGTAATCATCATGATTTGGCAGGAATCATTGTCCAGATAAACGGAATTACTTACATATTCAGTTCCCGCCGGTAATTGTTTTTCTATAACCGGATGTCTACCTTCGATAATATCAATAGCGAATCCTTCATTGAACTCTGGTTTGCTGTAATTATTTTCATTGGCTAATTGCGCAAAACCGCTCAATACATCGAGCTTTGCAATAAGTGCAGCATTTTTTTGAATGGAAACAATATAAGGTGTAAGCGACTCCAGTAGCTGCAAATATAAATCTTGCTCCAATTTTAAAATCTTCTCTTCTGCGCCTAATATTTTTTCTTCGTAGGTTTTTAATTCAGGTGTAATATAACGTTCGGCAGTGGTTAGTGTTTGCTTCCGCATCCAATCTGCCGGCACTTTGTCTTTGTGCGCATGAGTTACTTCTAAATAATACCCATACACGTTGTTGTATGCAATCTTAAGAGAAGAGATTCCTGTATTTTCAATTTCTCTTTTCTGAATCTGTAATAAATAATCTTTTCCGCTGAAAGAAATGTTTCTTAATTCATCCAATTCGGGATGAACTCCTTTATTAATTACATTCCCTTTTAAGGGATTGTTTGGTGCTTCCGGATGTAATTCATTTTCCAATTTAATTTTGGCTTCAGCACAAAGTTCTAATTGATTTCCGATTTTTTGAACCTGTAAATTATTGGATGTACTCGCAATGGCTTTCAATTCTGCAATAATTTCCAATGCTCTTTTCAAGTGTGCTAATTCCCGGGGATTAACGCGCAAAGCAGCGGTTTTAGAAATCAATCTTTCTAAATCACCCACTTCTTTTAACAAATCAACTAATTTTTGGCGTTCTTCTTCATTATTTTTAAAATATTCAACTACTTCTAATCTTTCATTAATCTTTTCTATATTTTTTAGGGGTAGGGCAATCCATCTTTTTAAAAGACGTGATCCCATCGGACTATTTGTTTTGTCGATTACATTTACCAAATTGTTTCCGTTTTCGTGATTTGCACCGTACAATTCTAAATTCCGAATGGTGAATTTATCCAGCCAAACATAATCATCTTCTTCAACACGACTTACTTTATTAATATGTTTTAATTTATCGTGTTTGGTTTCTCCAAGATAATGCAATAAAGCTCCGCAGGAAGTAATGGCTAATGTTTTTTCTTCAATACCAAATCCTTTTAAGGAAAGTGTTTCAAACTGATTTAATAATTTTTCCTTTCCGAAATCGAAAGTAAAGGCCCAATCTTCTAAACCGAATAAATAAAACTTCTCACCCAACAAATCATTTAATAAAACTTTTTTATTTTTTTCAAAAAGAATTTCCCCGGGTTTAAAATTCTGAATTAATTTTTCGATATAGGATATATTTCCTTCGGCTACTAAAAATTCTCCGGTTGAAACATCGCAAAGCGATAATCCGGCCATCTGTCCGTCTAAATAAAGGGAGGCCAAAAAATTATTTTGAGCATGATCCAAAATTTTATCATTGAAACTGATGCCGGGAGTTACCATTTCGGTGATTCCTCTTTTCACAATTCCCTTCACCATTTTGGGATCTTCCAACTGATCGCAAATGGCAACGCGGTATCCGGCACGTACTAATTTAGGTAAATAAGAATCGAGTGAGTGATGTGGGAAACCGGCCAATTCGATATGTGAAGCGGCACCATTTGCTCTTCGGGTTAAAACAATACCTACAATTTTTGAGGTTTTGATTGCATCTTCCCCAAAAGTCTCATAAAAATCACCAACCCTGAAGAGTAAAATAGCATCGGGATACTTCGCCTTAATGCTATTGTATTGTTTCATGAGGGGGGTTTCCTTATCTGCACTTTTCGCCATAAGTGATGAAGTTACAAAGCTCTCTTTAGTCTTAAAAATCTACTTTTAAACAAGTACGATTTTTTGTGAATAAAAAAACCCGGTGATTAACCGGGTTTAGAATTAGAAACTGAGTTTTATTGAACAATTACATCGTCTACATAAATATCGGAATTATAGGTTGTGCTGCCGGTATATTTGAAAGCTACGAAGAAATTTCCGGAGTAACCGTTTAGAATGCTGGTGTTGCTAAGGGTTAAAACACCGGAATTAGTGGTGGCATTCGGGTAAAAGCTACCCGTACCTGCGGCATAAACGGCTCCAACAACCGGAGTCCAATTTGCTGTATTGGCATTGTTTCCAGTAAAATCAGTTGAAACTAAAGCCGTAATAGCATTCGGATGGCCACTATCCCAAAAGCCAAATGCTGTTTTAAAGGACAAAGTCATTGTTGGCGTATAAATAATTGGTGGAGAAATAAAATACATTTCGTTATTGGCATCGCCGCTATTAAAGGCGGAAGCTTTCATGGCTTTAAGTGCACCGTTAATGTTGGTTTTCCAAAGTGCATTTCCAATGCTGGCGTAATTCATCCAGCCATTCGTAGTGAAAGTGGAGTTTGAAGAACCTATGCTCGAAAAATTTTCATTCAATGAAGCTACCGGTGGGGCCAGGGTAAATGAAGGGGGGGGACAACCGGCCGCATTCATTTGTATTTCCTGATAATCACGAATGGTTAATTGCATAGTTGAATTGTATTGAGTAACGATGGCCACCATATACCCTGAGCCGGATGGAATTGGTTTGGCAGCGAAATTGGCATAACCACTAGTTCTTACTGTTACGGAATTTGTACCGCCACAAACTTTTAAAGTTCTGTTTAGTGATGCTTTACCAATTGCATCGGCAAAGGGCATTCCTTTTTCTACAAATTCAGCATTATCTATTCTTACTAATTGAGATTGTAAACTATTGGAGTTTGAGGGAACGCTTCCTGCTAATATTTCGGTAATAGTTACAACTTTTGGAGTTACAATATTGCCGGATGATTGTTTTACTACAGATTTGCCTATATCAACGGAATCAATATAAATCATGTTATTTGCGTTTACTAAATAAAGTCCGTTTAGATTAATTCGAATTTTATCTCCTACCGCAAAACCACCTGTAAATTGCATATTGAGTTGAATCGCACCTCCGTTATCGTCCATGATAAAAGTTTGCTTATAAATATTTCCACTGGTTTCGTCGGCTAAAACCGTGCCATATAAATTAGTATCGCCCATTCCGAATTTATAAAATGTGGAAGATGCTGGAACACGAGCCTTGAGTTGGGCCACGGTTAACTGAGCTGAAGCGTTAACGTTTTTTAGAGGAGGGTGGTCGTATTCTTTTTTACAAAACGTAAATAGCACTATTCCCGTAAGAATTAGAGTTGGATATAAAATATATTTTTTCATTGCTGTTATTTTTTATTTTAAAATGAGAAGTTAACAATAACCATATAGGTAATACCGGTCATATAATAATATTTATTTGGAAATTGATCTAATATGGTGGTATCCCAACGCAATTGTTCGTAGCCACCGGTGATGATATTTTTGTTATTTAATAAGTTATTTATACTGCCATTAAAGCGCAAATAATATTTTTTGCTGATACGGAAAGATTTTCCGGCATTTAAATTTACCGTATAATAGCTTGGTAATTGTTCTTGTCCGATAACTAAATCGGCTTGTTCTAACTCATTGGTTTGAAATTTTCCGCCGGATTCAGCTGTTCTTTTGTCGGGATTTGGTTCAATATATATCTCATCAATAAAATTAAAATTAATACCGGCGAACCAGAATTTTTTACCGTTGTAACTGTAACCAACCCCGGTAACCATTTGCGGAGCACCGCCAATTTTATAATTTTTTAAGTAAGTTGTGCGTTCTTTAAAAATTTCAGTGGCATTGTTATCCTGCCAGGCTTGTAAAACGGGGCGACTATTGTATAAAAACTGTCCATAACCAAACGCTGCTTGTAATCGATGTGCGGTAAATAAAGTTTTTTCTACGCCAATTTCAATGCCCTGATGTTTTTGATCCACATCCGTCATAATTAAATTTACGTTGTTGTTATAACTATCGTGCCAATACGTTCTTACCCAGGTTTGATTATTGATGGATGTGGAATAAGCAGTAAATCTGAATTTAAAGTTTGGATATTTAATAAGGTAATTAAAATCAGAACTTATAACTTCTTCTTGTGTAATACCTTTAACCAAATCATTTCTTACTCTTGGTGAAATAAAAATATTAGCAGCTTCAGGGGCACGTGTTAGGAAGGAAGCATTAACCGTTAAAAAGTGACGGCCGCTTACTTTATAAGTTAAACCTCCTTTTACGCCAACGTTGTTAAAATCCATCACATCACTTTTTCCTTTGCTGGTGGTTGGGAATTTTCCGTTGGCCATAAAACCTTCCCTCCAAATTTGAGATTTAGTGAATGAGAAACCTAAATAGGCATCCACATTTTTCATGGTATATTCTCCCTGTGCCCAAATTTCTCCTTTATTTATATTGGTGGAGTAATCATATCCGTATTTCTCACCTTGTCGAATTTTTCGGTTTGGATTATCAATATCATTTTGAATAACATTAGGGTCAACTCCCAAATTCTCCGCAAACTGATCAACATCCAACCAAAAACTGGCGCCCAACAAATCTTCAGCCGTTTTGTATCTTCTGTTTCTGTAAATATTTCCATTAGCGCCTACACTTAAAAAAATATTTCCCATCCATTCATTATATACCACATTAAAACCGGCATTTTTTAATTTCTCTTCTCTATTCTCTAATATGTAGCGGGCTCTGGTTTCTGTAGTATTTATAACGCCGGGTTCAGAATATAAATTGGCTTTATTCAATGCAATTAAATTATCCCAGTTTATTTGCTGTATACCATCAATATTATTTTCCCATTTATAGGTTAAGGCATCACCGGTTGCATTATCGCCGGTTAAATAATAAAAACTTGGCAAATATCTATAGTATGTAGCTCTTGGATTTTGCGCATCGTTAAAGTTTAATCCTGTTAAACCGGATTTACCGAAATTATAAAATAAGGAAGTGGTCATGCGCGCTGTGCTCGATATTTTATTGATGTGTGACAACATGAGCATGGGTCGGTTTACTTTTTTAACAGAAGCATTGCGCACTTTTCCGTTTTGATATCCCCAGGAATCATTATAATAATTAGTTCCGGTTAAACGATAAGCTTCTAATTGCGCTGCGCTGGAACGTCCTTGCTCAATTGGCGCACCAAATCCGGTAAAGCTGATTAGGTGTTTATCGTTTATGTTTTTATCTACCGATAAATAAAAAGCGCTTGCATTAAAATAGGTGCCCGGAATATAAACTTGATTTCCGTAACGGGAAGATGCACTGGCTGTAACAGCCCATCCATTTTGCATCATGCCGGTTGAGTGCGTGAGCATTACCCGATGCCCATATATTCTATTAGAATTGGCATAAGATACTCTGGTTCCCTTCCGAAATGAAGAAGCCTTGGACTCAATATTAATGTAGCCTCCTGCGCCTGAAAATCCTAATCGATTACTAAAATTTCCGAATCTGGTTTCTACATATCGAGTAACATCATTTAAGCCGCCCCAATTGCTCCATGAACTGAATCCGGTTTCTACATTGTTTACATTTACTCCGTTAATCATGACCTGTTGATTTTCGGCCATATATCCTCTGGTTCTGTAACGTGAAGCGCCAAACTGAAAACTGGCAAATTGTAAAAAAACATCTCTGCTCGAAGAAAGTAAAGACGATACATCCTGTTGTTCTAAATCAGCATCTACATCGCCACCTGAAGTGCTAAATATAGGTATGTTGAATTTTGTAGAATTGCTGTCATTTTGCAAGTCGTGGATATGCGTAGAGTCAATTCCGCTTTTTACAGGTTCTTCCTGTGCAATAGTAGTTATGGAAAATAACACCAAAACAGCTATTAATAATTTATGTGATTTCATTGTTGACTTTCAGTTTAATTAGCGAGCGGCTTCGGAAAAAATAATTGAGAACCAATTTATCTTTCTTCAAGGGTTTTCACTCCAAGGTCAATTTGCGAATCAAATATAGGACTTTAGGATACTGGGGTTGTTAACTAAATATTAACAAAAAATAATATTATTACAATTTAAATTGATGTAGAATTTGCTTTGTATTGAACTCGAATTAAGCATGTGTATTTTTAATTTATTACTTTTGGCGTTATGCAAATGAACAAATTAAGCTTAATTTTTTCTCTTTTACTTTTAATTGCTATTCCTACCGAAGCACAGAAATTAGATAAAAGTAAAAAGTACTATATAGCCAATATTGGTTTTTGGAACGTGGAAAATTTATACGACACCTTAAATGACCAATGGAAAAATGATGAGGAATTTACTCCGGTTGGAACGAATGCGTGGAATGGAAAAAGATACTGGACTAAAATTGATCGCTTGGCAGAAGTGATTGCCATGATGGGAACCGATGCGTCGCCCGACGGATTAGCCATTTTAGGGTTGTGTGAAATTGAAAATAAAAGCGTAGTTGAAGATTTAGTAAAATCAAAAAGAATAGCATCCCGCAATTATCAGATCGTTCATATTGAAGGACCGGATGCTCGGGGTGTTGATCCTTCTTTTATTTATAATCCTAATTATTTTAAAGTAATCAAAGCTGTATCGTATCATGTTAAAGTGGTTACAGATACAGCCCATAAAACCAGAGATATATTAGTGGTTAGTGGTTCTTTTGTTGGGGAGCCTCTAACTGTTTTAGTAAATCACTGGCCATCCAGAAGAGGAGGGGAACAGGGTAGTCGACCAAACAGAAACGAGGCCGCTCGAGTGTCGAGGCATATTGCGGATAGCATTACAGCTTTGAATCCAAAAAACAAAGTAATTATTATGGGTGATTTAAACGATGATCCAAATAATATGAGTGTGAAAGAAGTGGTAAAAACATATGGTGATTTAAAAAAGCGAGATTCCAATAAATATTTTAATCCGATGGAAACTCCATTTAAAGAAGGAATAGGAAGTTTGGCTTGGGGAGATAGTTGGAATTTATTTGATCAAACTTTATTGAGTGACGCTTGGGTTTCTGGTAATTATGAATCTTGGCAATATTACAAAGTGAGAATATTTAATAAATCATTTTTAAAGAGCGATTACGGAAATTTTAAAGGATATCCGAACAGAACGTACGCGGGTGGATCGTATATCGGCGGATACAGTGATCACTTTCCGGTTTACATCACTATTGCAAAGGAAAATACGGGGAAATAATTATTTATTCATTTCCTGGAAAGCCAGATTAGCGAGTAATCCTGTTCCACATTCCAAAGCACTTTCATCTATATCAAAGGTGGCGGTGTGTACGCCTGAATTAATTCCTTTTTTTTGATTTCCGGTTCCTAAGCGGAAAAAACAGCTGGAAACTTTTTGGGTGATAAAAGCAAAATCTTCGGCAGTCATTCTTAAGGGAAGTTCTTCTACATTATTTTTACCTAAATAATCAATGGCGTTAGTCATGCAATCTTCTGTGAAATTTTCATCATTCACCAAAAAGGGATAACCTTTTTCAATTTTTATTTCTGAAGTAATGCCGTATAATTCTGATTTATCCTGCACTATTTTTTTTAATCGGTTGTGTATTTCATTTCTCCACTCTTCATTCATGGTTCGCATGGTGCCGGCAATTTTCACTTCATTAGGAATAATATTGGTTGCTCCTTGTCCTTCAATTTTTCCGAAAGCCACTACGGTTGGAATATTTTCACCGGGAGTTCCTTTTAGGCTGTGTGCGTGCATAAACGCAATATTAATTTCCAGTAAAAGTTCGGAAGCGATTAATAAAGGATTTACATATTCATTGACCATGGCCGCATGTCCGCCTTTTCCGTTTACGGTAATGTAAAGTTCATCGGTTGAGGCCATATACATTCCTTTTCTGAATCCAACTTTTCCGGCTTCCATACTTGGATAAACATGCAAGGCAATGGCCTTATCTACTTTTGGATTTTCTAAAAGACCTTCTTCAATCATTAACTTTGCCCCACCGGGCAATACTTCTTCTCCGGGTTGAAAAACTATTTTTATTGTACCCTCAAATTCATCTTTTAATTGATTTAAAATTATAGCGGCACCCAAAACACAACTGCTATGTACATCGTGTCCGCAAGCATGCATCACTCCGTCAATTGTAGAACAATAACTTACTTTATTTTTTTCCTGAATAGGAAGTGCATCCATGTCTCCTCGAAGCAATATGGTTTTTTTATCCGGATTTTTCCCTTTTATTATTGCTATGATTCCGGTTTTAACATGTCCGGTAGTAAAAGGAATGCCGGCTTCTGTTAAATGTTTTTGAATAAATTCAGAAGTTTTAAATTCTTGAAAAGAAAGTTCGGGGTGGGCATGTATATGTCTGCGTATCTCCAGAATTTTCGGAAATAAAGATTTAGCTAATTCTTTTATTTTGTTTTTACTCATTATTTATTCATCAACATTTTTATACCAACTACCACCAACATGGCTCCGAAAATTTGTTTTACGATTTTGGTGTCAATACCAATTACCAATTTACTTCCTAAATAACTGCCCAATACAAAGGTTAAGCCAATAATAAGGGCATTTTTATAATCCACATAACCGCCTTTGTAATAATTATAAACGCCTAAAATGCCAATGGGAAATAAAAACATGAACAAGGTTGTGCCTTGTGCCATCTTCTGATCCATATTTAAAAAGTAAACCAATACCGGCACGATAATGATTCCCCCGCCTATGCCAACTAAGCCACTAAAAAAACCGGCAATTAATCCAACGATAAGAAGTATTACGAGTTCATTCATTAGAAATCGGTGGCCAGTGAAAAATTAACTATTCTTTTTTGAACCTGAAAGGCATCAACTCCCCATCCAAAATCTAAACGACAGAAATAACCTAATAATCTTGATCGAATACCAAATCCATAACCGCCTACTAATGGATTCTTTGGATCCACTACCGTAATTATAACGCCCGTACCTTCCTGGTAATACGATTTTACATTTCGTACATTGTCATCACTTAGTGGATTAGTGCCGTACCAGGCCATTCCTAAATCTCCAAAAAGACAAACCTGAAAATTGTTTAAGAAATCAGATCTTAGATTTCTATTAGTGAAATATCGAATGATAGGTATTCTTAATTCAGAGTTGTAAACTAAGAAGTTATTTCCATTACGGATGTTTTGATTAAATCCACGCATATTTGTGGCTAAAGTTTGAAATCCGTATTGCTCAGGCTTCACAATATTAATGTTGTTATTGAAATTTGGATTCAACCAATTATCTACTCCGCCTAAATAAAATATTAAACGATCGGTTCCTAAGGAGTTACCTCCGGCAAATCGGTTACAGAATGTGATTTGGCGGTGTACTTTTTGATAATGCCTGATATCAAATCCGGAAGTAAATAAATTTCTTCGGGTGGTGTCATAAAACCCCCAATATTCGGTCCATACTTTTAAACGCCAGCCGTTAAAAATATTCAACATCACTTTTCGGGTGTTATCAAAAATATATTCTAAACGCACACCGGCCATATTCTGAAAAACAGGTTTAACGGGCAAAGTTAAATCACCGTTGGATAAAAAGTTTGCCTTATCGTTTCTATACATGATAGAAAGTCGCGTGGCTGAAACGGGATTAAAAGGGTATTTAACCGAATATTTTACAATATGGGTATTAATTTTAGCAAAAATATTTTCTGCAAAATCAGTAAGCACCGGAACTCTGGCAAAGGTTTGACGGTCTACTAATATTTGATGGTCGAATAATTTTTTTCTTTGTTCCCAGCTTAGCATAAACTCGTTATCCAGGGATGGGTTTATTCTGAATCCGCCTGTGATTCGCTGGTCTTCAAATAAATCACTGATACCAATTTTAGTCAGAAAGTTAAAGCCCGGATTTAAATAAACGGGAGAACCCCCTCCGGCAAAAAACTGATAATTATTTGCAAGAAAGGAATTATCGAATTGGGTAACTACATAATCACTGTAAAATGACGTATAATAGTTTTTTTGAATGGGAAATCGGAATGCATTGCTGCCGTGCTTTTTTCTTAACGAATCGGCATTTGATATATTATCTGAACCGTTATTCTCATTTTTATTTTTAGCATTCGGGGCATTTTCTCCTGCAAAAGTGTAATTGTCAAAATCTATTCCATTGTTATTTTTACCGGTTTCATTTTTTTCCGGAGTCCGCACTTCTGAAGGTTTTAATTCAATGTAATCCTGAGGGTCCATGATAATAGGCCGCGGAGCGTATTTGTACCAGGTATTTACGGGTTCTTTTTGATTAACTGCGGTGAGTTCGGGTAGTGTACTCAGAAGAAGCATGTCTTTTCCTTTGGAAGTTATAGCCTCAGTTACATGAGTTCCTTTGGTGTTGATTTGCTGATCTAAAATGTTTCTGTCGAAATTAGTAACCGGCTTTGAATTGAAAAAATAACGATAGTGTTCTGTGGTGTCTACATAAGCTATACTGCTGTCAAATTCAGCAATGTATCGGTTATATATTCCGTTTTTATCACCTAAATAAGTAACCGAGTTGTTCTTGTAAATTTGTGCTTTGGTTTCATTGGTCTCAGGGGTATTGGTTACTCTCACTAATACTTTGGAAGTGAAAGGATATTTAGCCATAAACAAATCTTTGTTTCTTTTTATTTTGACAAAATAATTAGCGTCGTCTTTTGCATTTATAGTGTCGTTTTGTCTGTTACTTTCAAAAACCAAATATTTATTTCCCTTTACAAAAACCGGATGATTATCATCCCAAATATCATTGGTTAGTTGTTCAATTCCGCTGCTGTTTAATGAAAATACAAAAATATCAGATTGTCCTTTCCCTTTTTTAATTCCGCTTAATGCTAATTTTTTCCCATCGGGGCTAAAAGAAAAACTGTTTATTTTTTCAAAGCCGGGTAAGTTTCTTTTTACTACTTCTTTTGTTTCTGTATCATAAGTGTGCAAAATGAGTTGATTTCTTCTTTCATACACCATGGCTACAATTTTGTTGTTGGGGTGCCATTCCAACAAGGGGTAATTGTAATCGTCCAACTGTTCAACTTTTGGACCGTATTTTAAAATACGTTTTTGCTTTTTACCTTCAACATCTTTTAAGTACACTCGAAGTTGATTAAGTTCATTGGTTGCATAAACTATTTGAGTGGCATCACCATTTACTCTGGGTTGGTAATAATGTTTGCTTTCTTTATATTTTTTAATGATGCTGTTGTTTCTGATCGGAGATCTTCGGGTAGAATCTTTAAACATAAATAGATGTCTGTTTTGCGCATCAATTAAATCATATACCAAATTGCTTTGTGAAGTACCCAATACCCAGGTAAAACCATGATCGGGGGAACGATAAATTTTGGTCATGTATAACAGAGAAGGTATTTGTGATTCTCCGTAAGTATCCACAATGAAATACCAAAGCGCGTGTCCTGCATTGGCCGCTTGCTTACCGGTTAATTTATTAAAATTGCTGAAATGATTATTTTTAAGTGCGTCATAAAGTAAGTTATCACTATAAGAAGTCCATCCTTCTGATAACCACTTTACGAGTCCGGCGGTGAACCATTCGGGTAAATTGAGTAGGGTAGAATTTCGGATCATATCGCGCGTATTTCCTGAATAAAGCACCTGGTTTACCATCAATTCGGCTAATGCGGCACAAACTTGTCTGTCTAAATCAGACTGCGAACCGTTATAAAATACGCTAACTTTATCGCCAATTATTCGGGTAACGCCACCGGTGTTACTTTGCTCTTCGCTGCTCAATCCTAAATTACTTTGTTTAAAATCCTCTTGATTATTATAAACGATGATATTTATTTTATCATCAACTTGATGATCCAGACGTTTCTCTAAAATAGGAATTTGTCGGTTTGCGGATACGGAAACATATTTCGCAATTTCATTCCCTCCCTGGTAAAAATACACACGGTATCTTTCAAAGTCGTAATACGTCCAAACAAATTTTTGAAGCTGAATTCTGTTTTTGCCAAAATCCATTTGATGGCCGTAATTAAACTGAGCATTTAAAATAAGTTTAAACCCCAATAATAATATAAGTAATAGGCTCTTCCTGCTCATAATTTGCGACTTTTAAAGGTAGTGAATTTTAACGCTTAAATGGCTAAAATTTGTGATTTTTTAAGCGTGTTCTAGGTGCTAAAACGTTTATGAATACCCCAATATAAACACAGAAACCAATAAAGATTTAATCTTGAATAGCTGAGCGCTCAAGCTAAAGGCAAAAAACAAAGGATAATTGAGCAATTGTACTCTTAATCCAACAATTTTAAGTCATCAATGGCGTTTCCGGCAATGCCCTTCACAGATCCATAAAACTGAGTGGTGTTACTTAAAACCTTATCTAATTGTTTTTCCCTTTCCTTCCAAATTTTTTCCATTTGTAGCTTTTCGCGGGTGATACTGTCCTTCATGGCTAAAAAACCTTCTACAATAGCTTCAATATTCTGCCTGAATTCCAGTCCGGTTAAATAATTGTAAAGCAAACTCATTTTATCGCTTTTATTTTCCTGAGTTACCATGGCGCTATGAATTTTTATTAAACTTTCCCTTAACACAAAGCTTAGCGCCCGTGCTTCAGCAAATCTGCAAATCCAAACTCCGTCTTTAAATCCAAAATGATTCATGTCTTTAGGTAAAACTTCGCTTACAATTACGGCAATATCTGCCTGTTGGGCACGCATGTCGTTTTTTAATTTTTCAATCCACTCAGCAGCAAAGTTTTTGGTTCTTTTACTTTCGTAAATTATTTTACCACAGGTTTTTCCGGCACTGTTTTTCACAAATAATGTACAATCTGCTCCTTTAATTCCTTTGGCTACTTCTTCAATTTCATCTTGCGGAAAACTTTCACGTAATAAATCTTCTAAAGCTAATTCCTGTACTTCACCTTGCAATTGCATGCTGCCTTGCTCAGATTTTTTCTTCATTTCCTCAATCAGCTTCTTCTGATCTTCCAATTGTTTCTCATATTCCCTTAATTTCAAAGAATTTTTCTCCTGCTCTTGTTTTTGAATTTGTTCAGATATGACAAGGCGTTGCGCATTAATTTGTTTCTGCATTTCAAGTTCAAATTCCTGCTCTTTGGTTTTTAATTCCTGTTCTTTTTTAAGAAATTCAAGTTCTTTGGCTCTCGATAATTTTAATTTATTTTCAAATTCCTGATTAGTTTCCTGTAAAATCTTGAGTTTATTTTCAAAATCAGAATTAAGTGTTTTTCGGATGTTTTCTTCCAAAAAATCCTTTTGTTTTTTTAAAGAATCTTTCAATTGATTTTGCAATTCCTTTTCCTTCTTTTTGAATTCCTCATCTTTTTTCAGTTTCCAATCTGCCGCCTCTTTTTTTAGTTTATCCTGAATAGCGGCTTTCATAGATTCCGCCACTTCAAAATCATTACCGCATTTGGGGCATTTAACTGTTGAATTATTGCTCATAACCTCCCTTAAATTATGGTGAATTTATGGTTTTTATTTTTTTTATTTGACTGCATTTTTCAATTGTTTAAAAACAAGTGTAAAATTTTAATTGAATGAAAGAATTAATTTTAGTCAGGCATGCAAAAAGTGAATGGGGAACTGACAACCTAAAAGACATAGATAGACCTCTAAATGCCCGGGGTTATGCCGATGCTTATAGAATGAGCAAGTGGTTTAAAATGGAAAAGTTACCGCCGGATTTAATAGTGGCTAGTTATGCCACCCGAACTTTGAGTACGGCTTTTATATTTGCCCGTGAATTTGAATACGCCAGCGAAAAACTGAGTATTACAGAATCTTTTTATGAGGCTAAAGCACAAAAAATATTAAGTTTTATAGGCAAGCTGAACAAAGATATTGAAAGGCCTATGCTGTTTATGCATAATCCGGGAATAACCGAATTAGTGAACAGTTTAAACGAAGATGTTTTTATGGATAATGTTCCTACCTGCGGTATTGTAAGTATCCAGTTCAGTATTAAAAATTGGTCGGATATAAATAATGCTAAGGGTCAACTCAATTATTTTCATTTTCCAAAGGACTTTAAAGAAAACGCGTAAATTATGAGCATTAAAAAAAATATGCCTTATATCAATCGCGAAATCAGTTGGCTTTCGTTTAATGAGCGTGTTTTGCAAGAAGCAGCCGACAAATCGGTTCCTTTAATTGAGCGATTAAAATTTCTGGGAATTTTCAGTAATAACCGAGATGAGTTTTACAGAGTACGAGTTGCCACAGTTAAACGTTTGAGTAAATTGGGAAAAAAAGCATTGGCTTTTTATGATGAAGATCCTGCTGAGTTGTTAAGTCGACTACAGCGTAAAGTAATTCAACAGCAAATCACCTTTGAAGAAATTTATAGTGAGTTGAAGTCAGAGTTGGCTGAAAATGATGTATTCATCATTAATGAAAAGGAACTAAAACAAAATCAGCAAGAGTTTGTCCGTAATTATTTTAATCAGGTTGTAAGTTCTACTTTGTTTCCTGTAATGATTGATGATCAGAAGGAGTTTCCGTACATGAAGGATAAAGCCAGTTACATGTATTTAAAGTTGGAATCCATTTTGAATAAACAAAAGAATAAATATGCGTTAATTGAAATTCCTTCTAAAATCATCAGTCGCTTTGTTCGATTACCGGATCAAGGAAATAAAAAATACATCATTTTGCTGGATGATGTGATTCGCTTTAATACCGATCAGATTTTTGATGTTTTCGGTTATAGAACGGTTGAGGCATACAACATAAAACTAACTAGAGATGCCGAATTGGATATCGATAGTGATTTGAGTAAAAGTATCCTCGAAAAGATTTCAAAGAGTTTAAAAGCCCGTAAAAAAGGTTTGCCGGTACGTTTTGTTTATGATGCTGCAATGAGTTCGGAGATGTTGCGTTACATTATGAAAAAATTAGGTATGGCTACAAAGGACAATGCCATTCCCGGGGGGCGTTATCATAATTTTAAGGACTTCATTAATTTTCCGAATCTGGGTGATAATAAATTAATTTATAAACATCCTCCCGAATTAATGCATAAATATTTAGCTAATAATCCATTTACTACTTTAAAAGTTATTAAAGAAAGAGATTTGTTATTGCATTATCCTTATCACACCTATAACCATATCATAAATTTATTACGTGAAGCCTCCATTGATCCCATTGTAGAAAGTATAAAAATTACCTTGTATCGGGTTGCAGACTCTTCTAAAATAGCAAACGCTTTAATCAATGCGGTAAAAAACGGAAAGCAAGTAACCGTGTTAGTTGAATTGCAAGCTCGCTTTGATGAGGAACATAATATTTATTGGGCCAATAAGCTAAAAGAAGAAGGAGCCAAAGTAATTTACGGAGTTCCAGGATTAAAAGTGCATTCTAAATGTATTTTGATTTCAACATTAGAAAAAGGCAGAACTTTTAAGTATGCGCATATAGGTACAGGAAATTTTAATGAAAAAACGGCAAAGGTATATACCGACTTTTCTTTATTAACTGCAGACAAACTGATAACCGACGATTTAGAGAAAGTTTTTGAATTTTACGAAAATAATTTTAAAATCTATGAGTTCAAACAGTTATTGGTTGCACCTTTTTTTATGCGAACCGAATTAATTAAGCTGATTGAAAATGAAATTAAAGCAGCCAAAGCGAAAAAACCTTCCGGTATTTTTTTAAAATTAAACAGTTTGGTAGATAGGCAGATGATTAGTATGCTTTATGAGGCCAACAAAGCAGGCGTACCTGTTACTTTAATTATTCGAGGCGCTTGTTCTTTAGTAACAGAACTTCCGGGCTGGAGTGATGGAATAAAAGCGTATAGCATTGTAGACAAATACTTAGAACATACTCGCGTTTTTATTTTTCATAATCGGGGTGATGAAAAAATATTCATTTCATCGGCAGACTGGATGAGTAGAAATTTGGATAGTAGAAGTGAAGTAGCTGTTCCTATTCGCGACCCATTGATCCGCAAACAAATAAAAGATATTGTGAATATCCAATTAAGCGGAAATACGAAAGTGAGATTAATAGATAAGAAGCAAGAAAATATTTACAAAAAAACAAAACGAGGGGAGAAACGAATACGGGTGCAGGATGAAATATATGAGTACTTAAAACGAGATAGTGCCGAGTTTTTGAACGTTAAACAAAAAAAAAAGATTTAAAAAATGGTTTTTGCAGCTATAGATATTGGAAGTAATGCAATACGTTTATTGTTTTGCAGAGTTTATAAAGTGGACGGAAAACCGCATTATAATAAAGAAGAATTAATACGGATGCCTATACGTTTAGGTGAAGATGTGTTTATTAGCGGTAAGATTTCTGAATTAAAAATTAATCGCTTGGTGAGCTCCTTAAAAGGTTTTCATCAGCTAATTAAAGCGTACGGGGTAGAAAAAACCAGAGCTGTGGCAACCAGCGCCATGCGAGATGCCTCAAACGGAAAAGAAATAATTGCTAAAATAAAAGAAGAATCCGGATTAGATGTTGAGCTTTTAGACGGAAAAGAAGAGGCAGCATTGGTGTTTTCCAATCGTATTGCTGAAATGTTGAATCCACGTCATGCCTATTTGTATATTGATGTGGGTGGTGGAAGTACAGAACTAACCTTGTATTATGATGAAAAAGTGGTTGCTGCAAAGTCTTTTAATATAGGCACTGTGCGTTTATTATTGGATAAAATTGATAAAGAGGTTTGGGATGAACTTAAAACTTGGATTAAAAAAGTAACGTATGGTATACATCCACTTTCGGCAATTGGTTCGGGAGGTAATATCAATAAAATTTATAAAATGAGTGGCAAAAAGGATACCAAACATTTGAGCTACGAAAAACTTAAATCCATGCACGAAATGTTATCTTCCTATTCGATTAAAGAAAGAGTTGAGCGTTTAAATTTAAAGCCTGATCGGGCTGACGTAATTGTTCCGGCCGCAAAAATATTTTTATTTATCATGAAACACGGAGATATCGAAAAAGTGTTTGTACCGCAAATTGGTTTATCTGATGGCTTGGTTCATCAGATGTACGAGAAAATTAATGCTAAATAAATTTTATTTTGATAATTCAATTCATACAGTTTATAAATTTCGGTATTACAGATTTTATTGATATCATTCTGGTAGCAATAATTCTTTACATTGTTTATAATTTGGTTAAAGGAACTTCTGCTATCAATATATTTATCGGAATCGCATTCATATACCTGGCTTACATTGTTATAAATGCTTTCGAGCTGAATTTATTATCCTCTATTTTAGGGAAGTTTGTAAACGTTGGAGTTATTGTTATCATGATTGTATTCCAACAGGAAATCCGGAAATTTTTGCTTTACATCGGCTCCAATGATTTTTTACGAAATGTAAAGATTAAAAATATTTTTAAGTTAAATTTCAGTACCGATTCCAATTTTATTCCTTTAAATTATTTTGAAATTGCAGACGCCTGTTATAAAATGAGTGCAACAAAAACAGGAGCCCTTATTATTATTGCCAGAAAAAGCGATTTAAAATCAATAATACAATCCGGTGATGCAATTGATTCCGCCATTTCCTCTCGGATGTTGGAAAATATATTTTTTAAAAATTCTCCTTTACATGATGGTGCCGCAATAATTAAAGATAATCGATTAGTGGCTGCGCGTTGTGTATTACCGGTTACTGAACGACAGGATTTTCCTGCACATTTCGGAATGAGGCATCGTGCGGCTGTAGGTGTTACCGAAATAACCGATGCGTTAGCCATTTCTGTTAGTGAGCAAACCGGAGCTGTTTCCTTGACTATGGCCGGTGAAATAAAGGAAAATTTAAGTAAAGAGAAGTTTATTTATTTATTGGAAAAAAATCTGCAATAAGGAAATATTGAATAAGCATTGTTATTATTACGAAAAAACAGTAATTTCAAAAAAAATTAATTATGCAAGTAGCCGAAGACAAAGTAGTATCTGTTTCTTATTATTTAACTGCTAATAAAGAGGGTCAGCAAGAAGAGTTAGTTGAACAAACAGCTCCAGACCGACCTTTTGTTTTTTTAAATGGGTTTGGTGGTGTACTCCCGGAGTTCGAAGGGAATTTAAATGGTAAACAAAAGGGCGATAAATTTGATTTCCGAATTAAGGCTGAATCTGCATATGGTGTTTTCGAAAAAGATTATGTGGTTAAAATAGATAAACAATCATTTATTGTTGATGGTAAATTTGATGATACTCGAGTGAAATTAGGGGAGGATATTGAAATGAATGATCAAGACGGAAATCAATTGGTTGGCCGTGTACTTGAAATTACCGACGCACACGTAGAAATGGATTTTAATCACCCTTTAGCCGGAATGGATTTACATTTTGTTGGAGAAGTATTGGATGTACGTGATGCTAGTCAGGAAGAATTGGATCATGGACATGTGCATGGCCCACATGGTCATCATCACTAATTAACTTTTTGCTTCTGTAATTTTAGTCTGCTCGGTCAAATTGAACGTAAAAAGTTGTTCCCTTTTCTTTTTCCGACTCAAACCATATTTTTCCGCCAAAACTGCTCATAATATTTTTTACCATGGCTAAACCTAAGCCTGATCCGGAGCTTTTGGTTGTAAAGTTGGGGGTGAATATTTTGTCCTTCATTTCATTAGGAATTCCACAACCGTTATCACTAATTCTGATGACATACGTATTTGGATAAACCTCGGCATTTAAGCGTATGAGCGGCTGTTCCGAATCTTTACAAGCTTGTATGGCATTTTTAAGAATATTATTAAAAACGCGCAGGGCTTGTTCTTTATCACCCGTTACCCATAATTCCTGCATCGGAAAGTCACACACAATATTCGCTTCTTTTCTGTCAAATAAATTTACGCTGGATTGAATAACCTCCAAAATATTAATAGAGGATAAGTTAGTCCCCGGTAACTTAGCAAAATTGCTGAATTCAGTAGCAATTGCTGCAAGTGTATCAATCTGTTCAATAATGCTGTTACTTGCCTTGGTAAATTTCTCTTTAAAATCATCCGGATTGGAATTCATTACATGTTGTAAATATTGCAGATTCAACTTCATGGGCGTTAGTGGATTTTTTATTTCATGGGCCACTTGTTTCGCCATTTCACGCCATGCGCCTTCACGTTCACTTTGCGCCAATAAGTTTGCACTTTGCTCCAGCTTCAGCAACATTTGATTGTATTCATTCACCAATTTTCCTACTTCATCGTTGCTATTCCATTTCAAGCCTTCATTTCGAGTTCCTAAAGTAATATTTGAAATTTGCTGTTTGATTAAACGAAGCGGCTTAGTTATATAGCCTGCCAAAATTAAACCTGCCACTATACTTATTACAAATAAAATGACATATACATTAATTAAGGCACTAATAATATTAGAAAGCTCATTGGTTAAATCATTTTGACGAGCGAAATAAGGTAGATTGATAAAGCCTATTAATTTATTTTGTTCATTAAACACCGGGGTATACAAAGAAAGATAATTTAAAGTGCCTGCCTTTTCAGTTACACACATCGATGAAGTTTTATTTTCTTTAATGGCAAAATAGGCTTTCGGATTAGCAATGGGTGCAGCTAAGCCCAGTTCATATAGCTTCATTTGACTGGTGTTAAACAATCCGCCCTCACTGTCAAAAAAGCTAATATCAGAATGATATAAATGTGAAAATTCTTGAAGCTTTAAATTAATAAGCTCTCGTTGTGCGGTAGAAAATAATTCATCGGGTTTTCCAAATTGAGTAGTAAATTCATTGATAATGGCTTGTGTTTTTTCTTCCAGTTGTTTTACATTTTCAGCCTCAAATTGTCCGGTAACTAACTTCCCGGAAGTTATACCTACTGCCGACATAGCCAATAAAAGCAGGATAATGATTACGCTTTGAATTCTTCTGGTTAAAGAAGCGGTATTAAACTTTTGGGTGAAAAAGATGGAATAAACAAAATAACTGAAAAAGCTGAATGAAGAAAAAATTAAAAACAGGTAAGAATTAAAAGTAAAAATATATCCCCAGTTTTTTATTTTTTCACTGATAATAATGGCAGAGGAATTATCAGGTGTGTAGAAATGATGGCTGTATTCACTTTCAGCTTTAGCTAAAGTTGTAGAGTCAATAAGATTGTATGGATAATTTATTTCACCATATTTATTGGTTCTTTGTCCAGCCCTGTAAACGGCGTGTGGTAAATTTTTCAGCTTATCGTGTTTTTGCTGCGAAGCATCCAATAAAAGATCCGGAAAACTTCCTTGTTCTTCAAATTGTTTTTTCTCCATTAGGATATATAAATTCAATCCTAATTTTTCGATTTTACCAATATAACGGGTGTTACGATTATAACCGCTGGCAAAAAATAAATACGTGCTGTACGTTGTGTCTGAATAAAATTTAATCTGATCTTCAAAAAAACCTTCATTCAATAAAATAGGCATATTCGGTTCTAATAAAGGTTTACAATCACTGTTGAATAAGGAAAATTCAACATTATAAGTTTTAAAGTAGCCTTTAAAATATTTTAATTTTAAGTATTGATCTATTTCCTTCTTCGTTTCGGGTAAAAGCGATATTAAAGCTTCCAAATTTTTATCGTCCTTAATTTTTTCAGGAATATCTGCAAATTCATTTTCCAGGTATGAATCTTGTCGTTCACTTAACTTATCGGCTAAAAAACTGAGTTCCGATTTTTGATTTAAAATCATGTAATGATTGAATATGCCGGCCGTGGTGGCCGACATAAATGCTACTAATAATCCAAGTCCTAAGGAGAATTTTTGGAACTGCAATTTTAAAAGTGCCAATAAAATTAATGCAAATAAAAACAACCAAGTCACCTGAAATAAGGTGGGTTGTTCGCTGAATAAGAAAAGTATCACTGGAACAGGTGATAAATATAGTTTAAACCAAACACTGCCTTTAAACTTTTTGAGATTGAAATAAACGGTGGATTTGAGCAGGAATAAAAAGATAGCCATGGAAGTTACCACCAAAGAAAATAAGGTAAATAGAGTAGGCGCATTTAGATTTAAAACATTTAAAAGATCGAAGGATAATGTGGAATTAATTACAAATGAGCGAATACTTTCATTAAAATGATAAACAGACAAGATCAGTAAAATTGCGATTGAAATTAAGCTGATTATCTTTTTAAATTTTGTTTGAAGGTTACTTAAGGTAAAAAATAAGGCCAGCGATATAAAAAACAAAAAGGTAGAGTTGTAAAAAACATCGGCCAGGTTTTTATTTAAATAGGATTGCCCATTACCAAAAACCCGCACATCAAATAAAAAGGTTTCTTCCAAAAAGGACGGGAAAATTGAAAAATAAAGAAACAGTCTTCCGATGAACAATATTAAAATGGCAATAAGGGAATTTTTAAAGGTTGGATTTCTTTTGATGTATAGTAACAGTGAAAGAAAGATAAATAACAATCCGGTAAAGAATATAATACTGCAAATGCCTTGGTGCCTGGAAAATTTGGTAAGTTCGTCTTGACTTTCTATTGAGAAAAGAGTTTTTCCATTTACAATTACATTTTTTTCATTAGCGGGTTCGCTAATTAAATTGATGTTTTCGGGTAGGCCGGTCCAGTCTGTAAAGTGATTTTGTAAATGATTATTTTGAACATCGTAGTCCGGTTTAATTAAACAAAGCGAAAAGGCAACCAAGTTATTTTTTTTAACCTTGGTGAAAAGATAATAACCTCTTTTAACTACCAGTAAACCGTTTGAGCTTTGGCCGGTTTGTAAGGTGTCACTTAAGGGAATTTGGGAATTGTTCCAAAAGATACCGGTCCCGTTTTTTAAGAGATAAACACCAATTTTTTCTTTTTCAAACAGGCGATAATATTCTTCACGCTTAATGTTTTCCGAAGAGTCGATTAAACGGGTTAAAACCTTGGTACATAAATTGGCTTTAGCTTCTATCTTTTTTCCTGCTTCGTTTGCTAAATCGTAAATGGTTTTTGTATTTAATCCGGATATAAAAAAGGCAATGGCTATAAAAACCGGTCCGGCAAAGGTGAAATACCAATAAGATTTAGACTTAGCCATGAACCAAGCAAATTAAGAAAAATATTGTGAAAATTAGACAATTTTTATATGATATGTGTTCTTTTTGCCGTTATATTTGTAATTCTGATAAAATTAATCTATGGCACAGCCTTCAAAAGCATCAAGCGGTAACGTGAAAGGACTTAAAGCTCCAACTTTCCCTGAGCTTTCACACACTTTTAAATATTTCCCCTTTTTAACACATAAAATGGCCATGGTGTTGGTGGGCATTATTGGCTTTACTTTTTACATCACTTCTATCAATGGAGAGTATGCGTTGGATGATGGTATTATTATCCATCAAAATGACCACGTGATTAAAGGCTTTAGAGGGATAAAAGATATTTTAACCAAAGATGCTTACGAGAGTTTTTACCGTAGGATGTGTGCTACAGATCAGTTAGCCGGAGGTCGTTATCGTCCGCTTTCTGTTGTAAGTTTTGCTATTGAACAGCAATTTATTCATCCGTATCGAACGGGTTTGTATATGAAGGTGGAAGACTCCAATAAAAACGGAGTGCTCGACAAAGAACAGGTGAATTATATAACCCCTTGTGGTAGACCGGAAACTAATTATGAATACAATGAATTTATTGACTTGAATAATGACGGTATAGTTCAAGCCAATGAATGTTACACCTGTTGGGATCAGAACCAAAACTTTAAAAATGATTTTGAGGAAGATTTGAATGTGGATGGAGTATTTAATGAAGTAGATTGCCAGGTATATGGCGCAAAGGTTCGTCACTTCAATAACATCTGGACTTTTGCATTGGGTTGTGTATTTTTATTTCTGGTATTTTCAAAATGTTTTTTCCGACAAAACCAGGATTTAGCTTTAATTGCTGCTTTACTGTTTACCATGCATCCGATACACTCGGAGGCTATTGCTAATGTAAAATCAAGAGATGAAATTTTCTCACTCATTTTTGTTTCATTAACTTTTCTCTATGCCTTTAAATATCTCGAAACGAAGAAGCGAAGTGATTTAATTTGGGCTTCTGTTATGTTTTTACTCGCCTTGCTTTCTAAAGAATATGCCATCATGTTGTTATTCTTAGTTCCAATGGCGGTTTATACTTTCACTGAAAATGATTTTGATATAAAAACCTTTACTAAAACGCCGGAGTTTAAACAAACGTTCAGAATTGGAATAGTGTTTGTGATTTGTGCGGCTATCATGTTGTATTTAAAACGTGATTTCGATATGCATGCCCGACCGGACTCTAAACCTATAAAATCATTCTGGTTATTCCCATTCTTGTATATATTGATTGGAATATTCATGTTAGGTGCAAACAAGAAAAAGAATTTCCAAACACTAATGAGTTGGTTCTATTTTGTGATGCTGTTTTATCTGGCCATGCGTTTAATGGCGGTAAAATTAAAACCAGGTGTACCCGATACGGAAATTTTAAATAATCCGTACTTATTAGCAAATGGCGAAGAACGTTTCGCTACAAAAGTTTATGTACTCATGAAATATATTTGGTTGCAAATATTCCCACATCCGCTTTCATCAGATTATTCTTACAATACCATAGAGTATCGTCACTTTACCAGCTGGGATTTCTTACTATCCTTAGCATTACACTTGGGTATGGTGGTTGCAGCCGTTTATTACACATTAAAAAAACATGTTATTGGTTTTGCATTGATGACTTACATTTTCTTCGCATTGCTGATTGGAAACGTGTTAATGGATATTGGTGCTACAATGGGTGAACGTTTGATTTTCCATTCTTCCATCGGTTTCGCGATTCTTAGTGGTTATTTCTTGCTCTGGATCTTTGATAAGTTATATAAAGCTTCTCCCGGATTAAGTAAATCAACACTCTCCGTATTATTGCTGGTGGTTGGCTTCTTATACGGATGCAAAACCTGGGAAAGAAATTGGGACTGGAAGAATGACGTAACTTTATTCTTGAAAGATGTAACCCATAAGCCGCACTCGGTATTGGTGTTGGGTAACGCCGGAGCACGTTGGGTTGATTTGGCGGATACCAAAGAAGTAACCGGAATTAATATTCCCGGCCAGGATTCTACTAAATACAACGATTATAATGGTACCCTGAAAATTACTGATGAAGAAGTGAAACAAGGTGGTTACAGTAATAAGCGTGAAGCTGCTCTTTACAAAGGAATTAAATTCTTAAAGCACGCTATTGAACTGCATCCCCGTTACGTAAACGGATATTTAAATCTTGGATTAGCTCATTTTAAATTGAGAAAAGATTTTGAAGCGCTTTATTATTGGAAAATGGCTGAGCGTCTTTATCCTAATAATCCATATTTAAGAAATTATTACATGGTTTATTATAATGATTTAAAGAATAGAGGAGCCATGGCCTTTCAACGCGGACGTATGGATAGTGCTGCTATACATTATCGCGCGGCTACTGTGTTAGACCCGAGTAATGCCGAAGGTTGGTATAATTTAGGTGGAGCTTATTTTAATAGCGGAAGATATGTACAGGCCAAAGCCTCTTGGGATAGAGCCTTGCAAATCAATCCGAATTATGCGGATGTGAAAAAGGTTTTACCAATGATTACGCCTCAAATGTTGGGTCAAGCACCTGTAGTGAATGTGGTGCCACAACCGGTGAAGAATAATTGATGAAATTTTTTCTGCTCATACCGTTTTTATTTTTAGGCAATACTAAAGTGAATGCACAAAAAATGGAAATGAATACGGATACTATTGGTAACAATTCAAAAACAGATAATATTTACAGTCGGTTCTTATTTGGTGATAGTTTGTCAAGTACCTTTTGTATAGTAATTAAAAAAGGCGTAAAAGCACATAAACATCAGTTTCATAGTGAGAATATTGTGGTTTTGGATGGTGAGGCAAATATGCAGGTAGGTGATGTTAATTGGAAAATTAAAAAAGGAGATGCATTCTTTATTCCTAAAAACACCGTTCACTCAGCTCAAACAATCGGAAATACTCCTTTAAAAGTATTAAGCATTCAATCACCCCTTTTTGATGGAACCGATAGAATAATGATAGCCCCATGAGAATCGTATTAAGTATAATTTTAATTTTTTCAATAAGTCTTTCAAAGGCTCAAATAATTTTATCTCAAAAATTTAATACCTTAAGTCTTACTTCTTACACCAGTGGTAATCTGGTAAATTCCTACACCTTTGTACCATCCGGTTTTAGTGTAATTGATGATAATTATCCGAATAATATCGGAACTTCACCAAATTACAACGCCCCCTTTCAGGTACCTGAATTAAAAAACAAAGGTTGGATTGTGGCTTTTAATCCATTAGAAAACGACACTTTTTTAATTAGCACAAGTTGGTTAGATAATGCGGCTCAAGTCTCCGACGAATGGGTAATTACTCCTTCAGTAACTATACAAGCCAATACTATTTTATCCTGGCGTGCCAAAAGTCCGGATGGGAATAATCGGGACGGATATGAAGTATATGGCACCAATAAATCAGGCTCATTAACTGCAAATGATTTTACTATTGGCGATAAATTATTTTCAATATTAAGTAGTTCTGTTTTGGGGAGTGGTGAAAATACCGAATGGACAAAACGATCGATTTTTTTAGGTTCATTTCAGGGACAAACATTAAGATTTGCGTTCAGAAATAATTCATTGGATAAATTTCAATTGTGGATTGATGATATTGAAGTAAATAACTTAACTTATTTAAAAGACGCAGCGTTGAGCGAGATTCGCATGAATAAATATTTTTTATCTCAAACCGCTCAAAATATTACACTAGCCGTAAAAAATACCGGCGCAATAAATATTAGTTCACTCACCCTGAATTATAAATATGGTAATTCTTCTGTTGTTTCTCAATCCTTTGCTTTAACAAGTTCCTTAACTAGTCAGCAATCTGCAACTTTCTCTTTTCCGCAAACACTAAGCGTTACATCACCGGGTTTATATGAAGTTAAAGCCTGGATTAGTTTAGTGAATGGAAGTGCGGATGAAAATTTAGTGAATGACACTTTAAAAATGAATATAACGGTTATGAACAGTGCTCCTCCAAAAACTGTTTTAATGGAACAATTTGTGAGTGCTAATGATCCGGAAAGTCCGGATGCGCAAGAACGCGCTTTATCCATGCAGGCATTGGGTGGAGTTGTGGTGAATATTCATCACAACGATCAATTAACCGAACCGGCTACTGCTACTTTAGTAAATACGTTTATGAAAAACTCATCCACTTCACTTTTCGATCGGGCTTTTCAATACGATATTAATTCAACGGCTGTAAACCGAACATCTTATTATGACAAATTATTGGCTGAAGGTGTAAAGGTAAGTCCGGTTAAAGTTTCATTAGAAAATATAAATTATTCTACTATAACTAAAGCCCTTTCTTTTTTGGCAAAAGCTGAATTTTACGGCGACGTTAAAGGTGACTATAAACTCGGCGTTTATTTAGTTGAAAACCATGTTTGCGGCAATAAAACCAATACATTGGTGAATGGCTATAATCAATTGAGTAATTATTACAATGTGCCCTGGTCGCCTTATTATTTGTCGGGCTATTATTCTTTGCCACAAAATGCCTGGGTATTGGATGCCTGGAGGTTTAAACATGAAAATGTTTTGATTCATGCATTTGACGGAACTGATGGATTAGGGGGATTAATAACCCCGAGTGTAAGTACAGGCGAAATTTTTTCTAAACTCTATGTCTATTCTGTTCCCACCCCAACCGGAATTTCAAAATATAATCCCGATAACATGCATATTGTAGCCTTTGTTTACGACAATGATGCAATAGGCAATAAGAAAAAGATATTAAATGTTGTAAGGGAAAAGGTAACTACCAATTCAGAAGTGATAGGAATAGATGAGATTCCAAATTTATTAGGAGCGAAAATATTTCCTAACCCGGTAAGTGAATCCGTGTTTATTCAATCCAACGATAATTTGGAAAATGTTGAGTTAAGTATTCAGGATTTAACGGGAAGAATTGTATTTTCCACACGAGTAAATTCCGGAAAAAAAGACTTGAAGCTAAATTTGATGCATTTAGAGGAGGGTGTTTATTTATTAAATCTCGTTAAAGGGTCCGAAAAATCAACTACAAAACTGATTAAGGTTAAAGCAAATTGAGGATTATTTCGTAAATTTGTAAAGCAAAAAATGCGGATGTGGCGTAATTGGTAGCCGTGCCAGACTTAGGATCTGGTGCCGAAAGGCGTGGGGGTTCGAGTCCCTTCATCCGTACAAAATCAGAGTGAGAAACAGAGCGAAAGCGGAGTTTCGAACTCTGATTTTTCTTCATTCTCACTCTCATTCTCGCTTTTTAAGATAATGTTTGATTTTCAAAATCTTGAGGTATATAAAAAGGCAAAAAATTTTCATTTAGATTGTAAAAATCTGATATTGAAGAGTAAATTAGATTATTATGTAAAGGATCAACTTGGAAGGGCTTCATTTAGTATTGTTTTAAATATTGCTGAGGGTTCGGGGAAGTTTTCAAAACCTGATCGCAAGAACTATTTCGTTACGGCAAGGGGTTCAGTTTTTGAATGTGTGGCAATATTCGATATGCTTCATGATCTTGAAATAATTGATTCCTCATCCTTTGAAACATATTTGAAAAAGGCAGATGAACTGTCAAGAATACTTTATGCTATGATAAAAAACCTTTCTTAGTCCCTTCATCCGTACAAAATCAGAGTGAGAAACAGAGCGAAAGCGGAGTTTCGAGCTCTGATTTTTCTTCATTCTCACTCTATTTCACGCTTTTAAGAAAAGATCAAAATAATGTAGATATTTGTACATTGGTTTTCAGTAGCATAATATTCCTCACTTACTTCTTGCCAATTGTGCTATTACTTTATATTATTTTACCTTATAAATACAAAAATACATTTCTTTTACTTGTAAGTGTTTTTTTTTATAGTTGGGGGGCGCCTAGATTTATTTTCGTTATTCTTTTGACAACAACTATTGACTTTTATATAGTTGGCAGGATGGCAAAGTCGAGTAATCTTAGATTACGAAATACACTTTTAATATCTTCATTATTCTTAAATTTTGGCCTATTATTTTATTTTAAGTATTGTAATTTTTTTATTGAGAACGTTAATTTTCTTTTGGGCAATTTTGGTGCAGGAGAAATAACATGGATGAAAGTTGTTCTCCCTATTGGAATTTCATTTTATACCTTTGAAAGTGTCACGTATATGATTGATGTTTATCGGAAAGAGCATAAGCCTTTAGATAACTTCTTGAATTATCAGTTGTATATTTTACTTTTTCCTAAGTTGATAGCAGGCCCAATCATTAGGTATAAAGAAATTGCTGAACAAATTACAGATAGGACCTCACAAATAAATTTGGATAATTTCCTTTATGGATTTTACAGATTTTCTTTAGGCTTAGCTAAAAAAGTAATACTCGCAAATAATGTAGGTGTAGTGGCAGATTACGTTTTTAATGCTAATGTTTCTACATTAAGCACTTTAGATTGTTGGATGGGAGCATTATGCTATACTTTTCAAATTTATTTTGATTTTTCCGGGTATTCAGATATGGCTATAGGTTTAGGTAGGATGTTCGGATTTATTTTTCCGGAAAATTTTGAAAATCCTTATATATCTAAAAGCGTAACTGAGTTTTGGAAAAGATGGCATATTACTTTAAGCAATTGGATGCGGAATTATATTTACATACCTCTGGGGGGTAATCGCGTTAAAAAAAGTTCTCGCTTATATTTTAATTTATGGTTTGTTTTTATACTTAGCGGATTTTGGCACGGTGCATCATGGACATTTATTGTTTGGGGTGCCTACTATGGTTTCTGGCTTATTATCGAACGAATTACTAAATATTATCAAATTAAATTTTTTAAGTTTATATCGCTTGTCACTACGTTTGTAATTGTGGTCATAGGTTGGGTTATTTTCAGGGCCGAAAGCCTACAAATTGCGGGTAAAATAATTTCTCACATGGTTATACCGTTTAAATCTGGAATTTCGCATCCTATATATCAAAAACAATTTATGGCATACCTAATTATTTGCTCTTTATTTTCTTTTTTTGTTCTCCTTCCCTTTGGCAAGGCACTCCAAAAAGTCTTTTACTCCCCAATTGTTAAGCCCGCAAGCATTCATATTTCCCTTTTAATAATCTCTTTCGCGGTATTTTTACTTTCAATGGCAATGATTACAACTACTAATTATAATCCTTTCATTTATTTTAGATTTTAATTGAAGAATAAAGTAAAAATATTAATGAGTGCATTGGTGATACTTTTTTTATCAGGATCACTGATTGATAGCTGTTTTAATCTGACGGAATCAAAATTTCAATTATTTGGATATAGCAAACCCGTTGAAGACACTTTATTATCAATTAATACCTGGTTTGATAGAAGTTTTCAGGATAAAAAAAATGATTACATTAATAATAATTTTGGCGGTAGAAATTTTCTGGTGAGATTAAATAACCAAGTTAATTATACTTTTTACGATAAAATAAATGTTTGGGATGTGTTTAAAGGAAAAGATGATTATTTATTTTCAGAGGCATTTTTTAAAAACTTTTCAGGGGAGGACTATAAAGGTAATCATTTCGTTGACTCGATTCACTTAAGATTAGTTAAATTGAATTCTTGGTTAAAAGATCGCGGGAGTAAGTTGATATGTAAATCGTCAGCATAAAGTGGACTAAATTTAACTAAAACTAAGAGAGTGTTTCCAGAAAAACAATAAATTTATAATACTATGGAAACAAAGAAAAAACAAACAGCGGAGAACTTTATAAAAGAGATACGTCGTAAATCAAAAAGAATATTTAGTTCAGAACAAAAAATAAATATTGTAATGGAAGCTATACGAGCTGAGATGCCAGTAGCTGAATTATGCAGGAAGTATTCCATTAACCCATCTCAATTCTATAAATGGAACAAAGAGTTTTTAGAAGCGGGAAAGAAGAGATTATCAGGGGATACAACCAGGAAGCAACCAGTGATGAAGTAGCGGAGCTCAGAAAAGAAAATCAAAAGCTAAAGGAAACCGTAGCTGATTTAGTATTGCGCTATGATATCGTAAAAAAAAGCTTGAACATATTGGAGAATCTGTAAAATTCAAAAAGTATATGAGATTTACAGCTTCCGAAAAACAAGAGATAATCAAAATTGTTGTCCGTTCCGAAATCGGCGTTAATAAAACGCTTCGCGAAATCGGTTTAAACAAAAGCACGTTTTACAATTGGTACAAATCCTATTCCGACAATGGTATTGATGGTTTAGAGCCTTGTAAGCGCACTTCTAACAGGCAGTGGAACACAATACCCCGGGAACAAAAAACTTAGTTGTAGAGCTTGCTTTAGAGTGTCCTGAATTATCGTCAAGAGAGCTGCGCACAAATTAACCGATGAACAACAAATTTTTATTTCTGAATCGAGTGTTTACCGGATTTTAAAAGCAAGAGGACTGATAACAACACCCGAGCATATTTTTTTAGCAGCTAAAGATGAGTTTACAAACAAAACAGGATTCGTTCATCAAATGTGGCAAACTGATTTTACTTACTTTAAAATAATTGGATGGGGTTGGTATTACTTGAGTACCGTTTTAGATGATTACAGCCGTTATATTGTACACTGGGAGCTTTGTGCAGGAATGAAAGTGCAGGACGTAAAAGAACCGTTGACAGAGCAATTATAAAAGCAAGAATTGTAACTAAACAACGGCCCAGATTATTATCCGACAATGGTTCATGTTACATTGCAGGCGAACTCAAAACATATTTGAAAGACAATCATGGAATGGATCAGGTACACGGCAGACCCATGCATCCGCAAACGCAAGGCAAGATTGAACGTTATCACCGAACAATGAAAAACGTTGTGAAGCTTGATAATTATTATTCACCGGAAGAATTAATTGCGGCCATTGAAAAGTTCGTGGAAAATTACAACAATGCTCGTTATCATGAGTCTTTAAAAAATCTAACGCCTGCTGATGTTTATTTTGGACGAGGAGAACTAATTTTAAAAGAAAGAGAAAAAATCAAACAAAATTCATTAAAAAAAAGAAGGGAGGAATATGAAAAAATGAGAAAAATTATGAAACATCAAAAAACTAACTTAACTTTAAATTAAACTTAAAACACTCTCTTGTGAAAAGTTCACTTTACTTTGACTACATACAATAATCACCAAGTTGAAATATTATTAAGAGACATGAATGGTAAATTGGTTTACAACTCCAATTTTAATATACATGATAATGCTAAACTGCAAATTATACCTGAAAATAAATTAGCATCCGGAATTTATTTCTGTTCTCTTTTATTGGAAGAAATTGAATACAAGGTAAAAGTTGTTGTACACTAATTGTACATAACCTGGAGTTTTTTAATCCTTTAAGTTTATTGACTCTAATTGAAAATCTACTCTTCTGTTTAGCTGATGTTCTTTTTCTGAACATTTTACTCCGTCACCACAACCGTTTTTAATTTCTTGTTCTCCAAGTGGTATCAAGGCTACAATTCTTTCTCTGGGAATATTATTTTTGAGTAAATAATTTACCGCCGCTTCCGCTCTTTTGGCCGCTAACATTAAATTATATTGATGGGAACCTCGGCTATCACAGTGTGCGTAAATTTTTATTCTGGCATTTTCATGTTTTAAGAGTTGAACAATATTTTCATTTAATACGGGTTTGGCATCGTTTCTGATATTGAATTTATTGAAATAAAAATATATTGGATTTAAGGTGATACTTGCCAACGGATCTATCGGTTTTTCTTCCAGGGTATCTGAAATTTCTTTGTCATATACTGTTAACGATTTACTAAAGCAATAGGTTAATCGTTCATAACAAGTATCGCATTGAGCCACAAATTGCAAGTCGAGTTGATGTACACCTTTTTTATCGGCTGTGATATAATTAAAGGAGGTGTCGCATTGTAAAATTTGATTATCAAATTTCCAGAAATAATATAATACAGGATGAGAATAAATTTCCTTAATTCCGGACACATCAATTTTTGCAGAATCATTCAATTTTATTTTTGAACTGATACTTTGGTTAAGTATGCTGTCTAATTCAGCAATATTGCTATTACATTTATTAAAATTCGGTTTATTCAAAAAATAAAAACGATAAATATCCATGTCACCGTATCCGCCTCGTCGTGAAGAGGAAATGAAACCTTCTGTCATCGTGCTGTCCAATTTCATGTAAATATCATCAGAAGGAGAATTAATTTGTGGACCCAAGTTGACAGGTTGGGAATAAGCATCCTGTCCTTCTTTTTTAATCATAAACATATCATAACCTCCGTATCCGGGTAAACCTTTGGAAGCAAAAAGTATGGTTTTGTTGTCGTGAAGTATTTCAACGCTTTCTTCATCTTCGGGCGTATTAATTTCCGGACCTAAGTTTATCGGTTTAGTCCAGGTATTATCATTTTGTAAATGTATAGCATATAAATCCAGTCCACCATAACCCCCACGCTTATTGCTTGAATAATAAATATTTTTATTATCCGGTGAAATGGAAATATGATTTTGATACTTGCCCTTATTTACCTTCTTATCCATTTTCTCCGGTTCAGTCCAATTACCGTTTTCAAACTTAGAGATATAAATCAAATTGTTTTTGAAAGAAAATAAAATACTGTCATTATCTGAAATAGCCACAACTGCATCATGTTTTTTTGTGTTTTTTATTTGTGATACTTCATGCGCGTGTTTGGTAAAGTTTTCTGCTTCAGAAAAATTAAAACGATTAATATGTTCAGCTACATACATATCTTCAAAATATTTCCCATCCCATTTATCACAGGAAAATCCGGTATTTTCAGGTCTTCTGGCCGTGTAGTAAAAACGTTTTTCATTATGATCAAAAACCGAATTGTATTCGGCAAAATAGGAGTTTACCTGATAGCCCAAGTTCATAATAGTGGCAATAGATTTTTTGTTTTTATCTGGGTGGGATAAAGCAAAGCCGATATTTTCAACTCGATGGTCTACATCACTCCTTATCCCATTATCAATAATAACATCATCAATGTTTTTATAGAATTTTTGCGCTTTATTATAGGCTCCCGCATAAAAGCAATAGTCACCAAAGGCTTTTAATATATCCGGTATGGTATCTTTTTTTCTTCTATGCCTTACTGCTCGTTGTAAATAGGGTAATGATTCGTCAATTTCATTTAAATCTTCAATAAGGATGAGCCCCATTTTTAAATTGGCGTAGTAACTGGCCGAATCTATTTGTGTTGCTTTTTCGTAGTAATTGCGGGCTTCATAATAATTCCCTTTTTCGTAAGCCTTATCACCTTTTTGAATGGTGATAATTTTTTTAACGCAAGAGCCAAAAAAAATCAGAATTAAAAAGCTGAATGAAAGTAAGAGTTTTATGATAATTTTTTTCAAGGTTTTTATTTAATCAAAACTTTTTTGGAATAGGAAATCTCTTCAATTATTAGCGTGCAAGTGTATAAACCGTTCGCCAATTTTTCTTTTGGTACAATATTTATTTTCTCGGAATTATTAATGAAAAAATCTTTCGAATACACTTGTTTGCCTTCAGTGTTTGTAACATTTATTGTAACTTGGTGATTGTTTTCAATTCCACTAATATCTGCAACAAACTCGCCGCTATTAGGGTTGGGATATATATTAAATTGAATTTGTTTAGGGTTTAAAAAGGGTATGCTGATAACTTCACTAAAACTCGAAGATTTATCAGTATTTACTTGGTTTAATCTGTAATAATTCATGCCCTCATAAGGTAATTCATCGATAAAATTGTAGTTTAATTTGGTGTTGCTAATTAAATTAGTTGATTTACTTTTAATATGGGCAATGGTTTTAAAGTTTGTTGCGTCCTTACTCTTTTGAAGTTCAAAATAGTCAAAATTTTTCTCGGATAAGGTTGACCAGTTTAATTCTATGTTTTTTTGAAGTGGAGTTGCTGTAAAGTTAACCAATTCAACAGGCAAAGGAGTTGAAATAATATCACTTGTTCCCAGTGTAAATCGAATATTATTGTTTAAACCGGTTATGCCTGTGAATTCGTAAACATTACCGCCTAATGCGGTTGCTCCATTTATAACCCCTCCGCCGCCGGCGGTTTCATCTGCAAATAATCCATTATTATTTACATCAATTAATAAACGTAGGTCACTTGCTGAAACCGGACCTAATCCAGTTAAATCAAATCGTACAGAAAAGCTATTTATTGTTCCTTGCTCTGATCCACGCCATACTCGTACCAAACGTCCTTGTAAACCTTCTCCGGCCGGATAATCATTAGTAAACCAAGACCCTAATCCTCCGTTATCATGTCCCCAAATATAAAATTCATTATTGCCTAAACCTGTTGGGTTAAGAATTCGTACAATTCCTGAACCTTGTGAGTCGTTTTGAATATTACTGGCATCTACACGTCCAATTCCCGCAACATCATGATCATAATTGCCATTGCCTGCGTTGTCTTCGTCGTAAATATCATTTGAGCCTAAAGTAAGTCCATATTTTGCAGAAAGATAATTATTCACAATTATTCTTTGTGCTGAGTTTATAGGTGCATTATAAATAATGACCTCGGCCAAATCTCCGTTGATGAATCGTCCGGCCGTTGCTTTTTCATTTCCTACATAAATTGGAAAATTATTTGTAGCAGGAGTTTTGTTTTCATTGTCGGTATGTACATTGGTGTAATTGGTATATATATCCCGACCAACAGCTGATGAATAAGAGTATTCTATAATTCTGAATGTTGCATTTGATACTTGATTAGCCGCTGTGCTTGGTGATGTTCTTGTTGCATCGGTATATCTTGTTGGAGTATGTATGTTGCCATTACTAAAGCTTAACATTTCAAAGTTTTCTTGAGCATCATCTCCTTTTACAAGCCAGGCATTATAATTCTTTTGAAGGTCAACTATTGGAACAATAAAAATATGCCAGGCAGTTAAGTCCAAAGCTGCATTATCAGGGATCCACATTTCATCATTAGTGCCATCAAAATCTAATGATGGATACCCGTTTACAGACGCTGCTACAAAAGTTGGCCTAGCAGTTGCTCCATTAGCAGTTGCATTAAAACCGTTACCTGATTGATCAGCCCAAACATCAGCCAAACCGCCAATTAAAGTTAACCCTCTATTGGCATCTAACCATACTTTGTTGTTGGCGCTACTGCCAACACCACCAGGACCGCTTTGCCCATATAAATTATTAATTTGAAAAATCAAGAAAACCGCAAAAAATCTTACATAAGTAAATTTTCTAATATATATATATGAAATTTGTTTACTGAGCATTATTTAAAGGCATTTAGGACGAAACCAAAAATAGTGAATTTGTGATAAGTTTGTACTGAATTTTAAATTTTTTAAGAATGAAGTTTGTTAAAAACATTTGTGATATACGGCTGTAAATCAGTATGATGTATTTATTTTTGTTTTATTGAGATTGTTTTAGGTAACAAAACAAAGAATTATTGGTTTCCTAAATTGAATGTTTGTTCATCAAACCCTGATAGAAAATGAATGTTTTAATTATTGAACCAACAAAAAATAAGATGTGTAAGTTTTAATTAAATGTTTAAAATAAATGAAAGGCAGGGTAAGCAAAAAATAATATACGTTCCTTTAATTCACCACAACTTTAATTTGAAAACTTATTTCTTCCACCTTTAAAGTACAGAGGTAGATTCCATTTTCCAATTTATTTTCCGGAATGATGTTGAAATGACCTGAATTTGCTTTTTGAATCAGAAAGCTATTTGAATAAATTAATTTGCCCTGGAGGTCGTGCAAGAAAAGATTAACCCGATGATTGTTTTCAATTCCATGAATGTCAACTTTAAATTCTCCGTGATTTGGATTTGGATAAATAGAAAAGGTAATGGCATTTTTTTCTTTTTGTTTTAATAAAGAAACGATTTGGCTAAAGGAATAAGTGCCATCAAAATCCACTTGCTTTAAACGATAGTAATTTACATCACTTGTTTGGTTTAAATCGATGAACTCATAGTCAATTTGAGCGCTGCTATTTCCATTAAAAGCTTTAGAATTAATTTTCGCCAAATTTACGAAGTCAATCCCGTTTTCACTTTTCTCTAATTCAAAATGAGATGAATTTTTTTCTTGTGCTGTTGACCAATTAATAAGTGCACCTTCTGTTATATTTTTTGCATTAAAATTTAATAAGGTAATAGGTAATGGACTTTGTGTATGATCAAGTGTGCCAATAGTATAATATCCATCACCTTGGGTATTCCATACTAAACCATTAAAAGAAACTCTATCACCAACAATACTGCTGGCATTCATTACTTCAGTCCAAGCCCCTGCTAAACCTGCACGGTAAAGCAGTTTATAATTACTCAAAGGAGCAACCGGTAAACCGCCTGTACCCACATCTGTATAATCAAAGGTTAGATTTACCGATTCGTTTGTGCCACCAACATGAGTCCAATCCAAATACCAGATTCTTGACCATCTGGCTCTATTGGGACCAGCGCTCATTCCACCGATATCCACAAAATCAACAGTATTAGTACCGGTTTGATGGCCATATAACAAGTATTCTCCGTTACCAAAAGCAACATTTTGCGTAATGTCTAACCCTCCGCTAATTGACGAAGCTGCAGAATTATTCCCCCCGGAAGCATCCTGTCCAACGCCGGCAACTTCAAAATCATAATCGCCATTGCCAGGGGTATCGCCGGCATAAAAATCGTTTGAACTTAATGGTAAATTATATTTTGAGGACAGATAATTGTCTATTATATGTCTTTGCGCATGATTAACTGAAGCATTATAAACAATAACTTCAGCAATATCTCCATTTAAAGTTTCCGCTCCTTGACGACCGATTCCAAATTCTGTCCAGGATTTGAGCGTACTATTATAAGCAACATTTCCGGCCGCAGCATTACTAACATATTGATTAATGGTACCGGCTCCATTATAACGGTTAGCAATTATGTATCCTGTATTTGGATTAACAACTGTAACCTGTGAAATATTGCATTGTGTATTATTGGTTTGAACTCCGCGCCCCCAAACTATAGAATTAGCAGAGTTAATCCAAATACCAATACTTTTGTTATTGGCTGTTGTAGAAAAAGCTTGTCCAACCGGCGAGCCTTGAGCAATTCCAGGATTGGAGGAGCCTAATGAAGTATACTTTGTGACTACAAACACCGTAGCAACACTTGATGAAGTTGTTACCCCGGAAGCTAAAATTCTATCATTTGTCCCATCAAATCTTAAAACCGGTTGATTATTAAAGATAGCGGTAACTAATGTAGGTTGATTTGTTCCATTAACTTCAATCGCATTTATACCATTACCCGATTGATCGTTCCATTGTTCAACCAAGCCTCCGTTTACTGATGGAGTAACTCCACCATCGCTAAAGGTTTCTACATCGGCTTTTAGCCAAAGCACGTTATTTGCAGATGTTAATACACCGGCAGGACCGGTTTGACAAATATGCAACAAAGGCAAAAGAAGAAAAAATTTAATATAGAATAGGTTCTTCATTAAAAGTATAATATATTATATGCTTAAATATCAATTAGTTAATTGATTTTGGTTACAATTATAATTACGAATCCAATTTCTTCCCAACTTTTCAAAATCTTACAAATGTAATGATATTCAAATTTAAATTGTTTTATAAAGAGTAAACTATAGGTTTTTTTGAGCAAATGGATTTCGTATTAAAGATTTGATTTCCAAGTATTTAAATAAAATTGACTAAACTATCGACTTTTACAAGGCAAAATAATATATTTGCACCCTTAATTTTATTAAGATTATACTATAGAAATTAGAATTTATGCAAAACAAAGGTGCCATTAAAATATTTGCCGTGTTGCTTACACTGGCTTGTGTTTTTTATCTTTCATTTACTTGGGTAACACGGGGTGTTGAAGAAGAAGCGACAGCATATGCTGACAATTATGTAAACTCGGCTAAAATAAAATCTGCCGCTAAAGAATTTGCTTCGGGCAATGTTTCTAAAGAAGTTCAGTATATCGATTCGGTGAAAAGTTATATCGCCGACCGTTACCTGGATTCTATGAAAAAAATTCCGGTGTATGATATTTTAATTGCTGAGTATACTTATGAAGAATGTAAGAAGAATGAATTAAATCTGGGATTGGATTTAAGAGGAGGAATGAACGTTACACTTGAAGTTTCTGTAATCGATATCATCAAAGGATTAAGCAACAACAGTGCAGATATTCCTTTCAATAACGCGCTTGCCGAAACACAAAAAAATCTGGGTGTAAAAAACAATGATGATTTTATTACACTCTTTAATAAAGTGTATACTAAAAACACAAATGGTCAAGGACGTTTAGCACCTATTTTTCAAAGCATAGAGAATAAAGGAAAACTTTCTTATAATTCAACGAATGATGAAGTGATTAAATTTTTACGCGAGCGTGTTGACGAAGCGGTAGGTAATGCCGAAAAAACGTTCCGCAGTCGTATCGATCGTTTTGGTGTAACGCAACCCAACATTCAAAAGTTGGAAGCAAGTGGCCGTATTTTGGTAGAATTACCGGGTGTAAAAGATAAAGCGCGTGTACGTGAGTTATTACAAGGAACTGCAAATCTCGAATTCTGGGAAACTTATGAAAACGGCGAAATTGCTCAATTAATGGATAAGGCCAATTTTGCATTACGCAAAGAATTATTTGCCGAAACATTATTGGCAAAAAAAGATTCTGCTTCAGTGGCATCCGATTCATTAAATACAAACAATACAACTAACGATAGCTTAAAAGTTAAAGATAGTTTGGCGAATGCCGCTCCCACAACAAGTGTGAACCCCCAGGATACTGCACTTAAGAATTTTTTAAAGAGAGCCCCTTTATTCTCGATGTATTCGCCTCTTCGTCCAAACATCGTTTATGATGAAAAAGGACAACCAAAAAGTTGGGCTGAAGGAGCAAGTATTGGACGTTCGTATACCAAATCCGATACAGCTAAAGTAAATGAGTACTTAAGAATTTTAAAGGGCAAAAATATTTTCCCTTCTAAATTAAAATTCATGTGGAGTGCTAAGGAAACTGAACAAAAGCAAGAAGGAAAAGTTGTTGCCAGTTATTTCGAATTATTTTTAATTAAAATTACAGATAGCAAAGGAAGAGCTGCCTTAAGCGGTGATATAATTACTGAAGCTCGTAAAGATTATGATCAACGTAGTGGTGGTGTTCCATTAATCAGCATGAGCATGAATAGCGAAGCGGCTCAAAAATGGAAAACAATTACCGGTGCAAATAAAGGCCGTTGTGTAGCCGTGGTTATGGATAACATGGTTTATTCTGCCCCTCGCGTGAATTCTGAAATTTCAGGTGGTCAATCGCAAATTACCGGAAACTTTACAGATGCGGAAGCCGACGCTTTAGCGGCTATTTTAAGTGCAGGTAAATTACCGGCACCGGCTCATATTGTTGAAGAAAGTATTGTGGGCGCTACTTTGGGTCCTGAAAATATCGAATCGGGATTATTTAGTTTCGCCATAGCCCTAGCCGTTATCTTACTTTTTATGGCGGCTTATTATAATAAGGCGGGTATTGTAGCCAATATTGCCCTAATTGCGAACATGTTCTTTATAATGGGCGTACTAACCAGTATGGGCGCAGTTTTAACTTTACCGGGTATTGCCGGTATCGTATTAACCATAGGTTTAGCCGTGGATGCAAACATCTTAATTTTTGAGCGTGTACGTGAGGAATTAGCCTTAGGCAAAGCAACCAATCAAGCAATTAAAGAAGGTTTCAAACACGCCATGTCTTCCATCATCGACTCTAACGTTACTCTATTATTATTGGGTATTATTCTTTACATTTTTGGTAGCGGACCGGTTCAAGGTTTTGCGACTACACTTTGTGTAGGTATTTTAGCCTCTTTATTTTCAGCTATATTAATTACCCGTGTAATTTTTGAATGGATGTTGGAGCGCAAAATGCAAATTCCATTTGATAACAACTTTACTCGTAATGCCTTTAAAAATGTAAACATCAACTTCGTAGGAAAACGTAAATTATATTATGCTTTCTCTACGTTAATTATAATTGTGGGTGTTGTGTTTTTCTTTAAAAATAAAGGATTGAATTTGGGTGTGGATTTTAAAGGTGGACGAACTTATCAGGTACGTTTTGATAAGGATATCAATACCGAAGATTTAAAGAAATCATTGGCCAAACAATTTGGCGAGGCACCGGTTGTAAAAACTGTTGGTAATGGTTCAAGTGAAGTGAAAATTACTACCACTTTCCGAGTTTCAGAAAACGGACCAACCGTAGATGACGAAGTTGAAAAGTCATTAAACGCGGGTCTTAGTGAACTTAATGCAGGGGCTGAAATTATACAGCAACAAAAAGTTGGACCAACTATTGCAACTGACGTTGTGTATGGCGCTTATGGAGCCATTTTATTTTCTTGTTTAATGATGTTTATTTATATCGTTATTCGTTTCCGTAAATGGCAATATGGTTTAGGGTCGGTTGTGGCTTTATTCCACGACGTTTTAATTGTATTATCTTTCTACACAATATTTGATGGATTATTACCTTTCTCGCTAGAAATTGGTCAGGATTTTATCGCGGCGATTTTAACGGTTATGGGATATACTATGACAGAAACTGTGGTTGTGTTTGACAGGATTAGAGAGCGACTAAGCGAAAGTGGAAAAGCGGATGTATTCGGTGAAGAACGTAACAAATTAATTAACTATGCATTAAATAGTACATTAAGCCGTACCATTTTAACTTCGTTAACTGTATTTTTCGTACTATTAGTAATCTTTATATTTGGTGGCGACAGTATCAGAGGATTTATATTTGCGTTATTAATCGGTCGTATAATCGGTACATACTCATCGTTGTGTATCTCCACTCCTATAGTGGTTGATTTTGATAAAAAGAAATAAAAAATTAAACCTCTCTTTTAGGGAGGTTTTTTTTTTAAACTTATATTTTCAGTATGACAAAAAATTGGTTAGGATACGTTTCCGTTGGCTTATTTGCAGTTGGAGGAATTTTTCAAATCATTGGAGGAAAAGTTTGGATTGGCTCCTTATTTTTGGTTGTGGCCATTGCTAATTTTATAATTTTTAATAAGCTTAAAAAACTTAATAAGAAATAAAAATGTATGCACTTCTGAAAAAGGAATTTTTATTGGAGTTCAGGCAAAAGTCTACACTTGGCGGTGTTATTGTTTACATTGCCGGAACCATTTTTACCAGTGTACTTTGCTTTAAAGGTAAATTGGATAAACCAACTTGGAATGCCTTATTTTGGATCATCACCTTATTCACATCTGTTTCCATTAGTGGTAAAAGTTTTTTAAAGGAGGCCGGAGGAAGTGCTCTTTTCAATTATTTGCATTATTCTCCACAAAAGTTCATCATCAATAAAGTAGCGTATAATATGTTTTTTATGATGATTTTATCACTCATTACCTTTTTCTTTTATTCTTTTTTTGTGAGAAATGAGGTTGAAAATCTACCTTTATTTTTATTGATTTTGCTGCTGGCATCTACAGGATTAGCCGGTTCCCTTTCGTTAATGAGCGCAATTGCCACAAAGGCCGGAGGCAATTTTGCTTTAATGAGCATATTAAGTTTTCCGGTAATTTTACCGCTCATTATTGTTGCCATTAAAGCAAGTAAACAGGCGGTTGATGGAATTGAATGGGCCGGCATTGATTTTGGCCTAATCTGGATTTTAGCCGCTTTAAATGTCCTTACTTTGGCCCTTTCTTTTTTATTATTTCCGTATCTTTGGCGAGACTAAATTCTCAGATTTAAGGTATTATTTCTGTGCTATTTAGCCGTAAAAAAATCATGAAACACTGGTATAAAATTGCTTCAGTTATTTTAATCTTGTATTCGCTCGTTTTTGGGTTAATGAATGAAGTGCCTCGTTTGGATATTTTAAATGAAACCATTCGTAACGTGTACTATCATGTGCCAATTTGGTTTGCCATGCTTTTTATGATGAGTGTTTCGTTGATTCATTCCATTCGTTTTTTACTTTCTTACAATATTAAAATAGATGCGAAAGCCAATGATGCAGCAAGTATAGGTCTCTTTCTTTGCTTGCCTGGTATAGCAACCGGAAGTTTATGGGCCAGATATACCTGGGGAACCTGGTGGACTTTTCAAGATCCTAAATTAAACGGTGTGGCCATCAGTATTCTCATCTACTTGGCTTATTTCATTTTAAGATCATCCGTTGACGATGAAAATAAAAAAGCAAGATTAGCAGCCGTTTATAATATTTTTGCATTTGTGATGATGAACGTATTTATTATGATATTGCCTCGGATTACAGATTCATTGCATCCAGGAAATGGTGGAAATCCGGCTTTTGGTAAATATGACTTAAATAGTAATATGCGCTTAATATTTTACCCGGCTGTTATCGGTTGGGTATTTTTTGGTTATTGGCTTTTTGAAATAAAAAATAGGTTTACAAATATTAAATTGAAATGGAATGAATCATAAATTATTAATAATAATGCTCACCCTAATCTCTTTTATTACCAAGGGACAAACTAACGGTCCTGAAATGGCTGATGTTATGCGTAGTGAAGGTAAGATATATGTAGTGATAGGCGTTTTATCTATTATTTTTGTTTGTATAGTTTTATTCCTGATTTATATTGAAAGAAAATTATCAAAAATCGAAAAAGAAATTCGTAAATAGATTATGAAAAAGCTACACTTAATAGGATTATTAATTATTGCAATAGCCATTGCTGTAATTATGGTTTCTTTAAAAAACACAACTACTTACGCAGACTTTGAAGAAGCTATGAAAAACCCGGATGTGGAATATCATGTGGTAGGTGTTTTAGATAAAAGTCAGGAATTGGTTTACGAACCTAAAGTGAATGCAGATTTATGCAGCTTTCACATGACGGATAATAAAGGGGAATTAAGGCAAGTGGTGTTGCATAAAAGCCCCCCTCAGGATATTGAAAAAAGTGAACAAATTGTGCTGATTGGAAAAATGGAGGGAGATGCTTTTCATGCCAACGATATTTTAATGAAATGTCCGAGTAAGTATAATGATGCGGCGCCAAAGGTAGAATAATTTATTTTGACTGAAGTAAACTATATTGGCGAACACTTGTGGGCAGGGAAGCTGGGACATGCATTCATTGCCGTGTCATTTGTTGCGGCGTTTATTTCATGCCTTTCCTTTTTTTTATCTACTTCTAATAAAGAATATCTTAAAACAGCAAGATTGTTTTTTTCGATTCATGCCATTAGCGTACTTGGTATTATTGCCACCATGTTTTTCATGTTATTTAATCATTATTTTGAATATCAATATGTATGGCAACATAGTAATAAGAGCATGGACATGAAATTTATTCTGTCTTGTTTTTGGGAAGGACAAGAGGGAAGTTTTTTATTATGGACATTTTGGAATATTGTTTTAGCTTTTTTTCTGCATCTCACTATTAAAGGGGGGGAATGGGAAGCGAGTGTGATGTGCATTATGGCACTTGTGCAGGTTTTTTTGGCCAGTATGCTTTTAGGTAATTACTTCTTTGATTATAAAATAGGAAGCAATCCGTTTTTATTATTACGCGAGCACGAGCAGTTTAGTAATTTACCTTTTGTAAAAAGCCCTAATTATCTGGCCAAGCTTGACGGAAGAGGATTAAATCCCTTATTAATGAATTACTGGATGACGATTCATCCGCCTACTTTATTTTTGGGTTTCTCCTCAACTGTTGTTCCATTTGCATTTGCATTAGCCGGACTATGGAGAAAAAAATATTCCGAGTGGCAGGAAAAAACTTTGCCTTGGGCGTTTTTTGGTATTTTGATCTTAGGAGTAGGTATTTTAATGGGCGGTGCCTGGGCTTATGAAGCCTTGAGTTTCGGAGGGTTTTGGGCATGGGATCCGGTTGAAAATTCTTCTTTGGTTCCTTGGTTGGTTTTGGTGGCAGCGGGGCATACCATGATTATTAACCGCAACAATGGGGGTTCATTATTTACCACACATTTTTTAACCATTGCTTCTTTTTTATTAGTGTTGTATTCAACCTTTTTAACCAGAAGTGGAATATTAGGCAACGCTTCAGTACATGCATTTACAGATTTAGGTATGACCGGTCAATTGGTCATGTATGTGCTTACTTTTATCTTAATTACCGTAGCCTTATTGATTGAAGATAAATTACACCGGTATTCTTATATAGCGGTTTCTTTCCTCTTATTGTTTGTTGCTGTGATGTATGGATATAAGCGAATTATTTTAATGGCTTGGCTAATTTCATCTGCGGTTTTAGTAGCCAACTCGTATTATAGAACTTTTCCAAAACAAAAGGAAGAAGAAAAATTGTTTTCCAGAGAATTCTGGATTTTTATGGGTTCACTTATTTTTTTACTCTCTTCCTTAATCATTACTTATTTTACATCTATTCCTGTTCTCAACAAATTATTTGGTTTGGAGTACGCACCACCAAAACCCGACATGTATAATGATTGGATGATTCCTTTTGCTATACTACTTTGTTTTTTAATGGGAGGTGCCTTGTTTTTAAAATATAAGAAAACAGAAACTAAAAAATTCTTAAAGCGCATTTCTTATAGCATGATTCTGTCTTTTTTATTTACTTTATCTACTTCAATTCCTCTTTATTTCTTGGGCGAAAATGTATTTAGCGGGCAAAAAATCATGTACGCCTTGCTTATTTTTGCAGGATTCTTTTCTGTGTTTTCCAATTTCGATTATTTGATTAATATTTTGAAAGGTAAAATTACCAAGAGTGGTTCGGCTATTGCACATTTGGGATTTGCTTTAATTTTATTGGGAGCCTTGATTTCTACTTCTAAAAAAACCGCAATTTCTAAAAACACATCCGGAAAAAGCATGTCGGCTTTAGGCGAAGGTTTTGATGAAAATGAAAGTATTGTACTTACGCAAGGTGATACTTTACCTATGGGTCCGTATTGGGTAACTTATGCCAAGAAAAGACGGGAAGGAATAAATGTGTATTTTGAAGTGAACTACTTAAAGCCCGGAAAAGACAATAAGCCGGAATTCGATTTCACTTTAACGCCCTTTGTGCAAGATAATCCAATAATGGGTCAGGCATCTGAACCGGATACTAAACATTATTTGAATAGGGATGTATATACTCATGTAACCTATGCAGATTTAAAAGCGAATACGGATGAGAATAAAGAAACCTACGGTGAGGCTAAAAATTATATCGGACATGTTGGGGATACCATTTTTGCCTCTAATGCCTTGGTTATTATTGATTCTTTAAAAACAAATATTGGCAAAGAGCAGTATGAAAAAAATGATTCTTTATTAATTGTAACGGCCGTATTAAGAGCTTTAGATAATAAATCAAATACTTATTATGCCTATCCAAAATACATCATCAAAAACAGTGTGGTTATACCGCAGGAAGATATCATTGATGAGTTAGGATTGAAATTGGTTTTTTGGAAAATTGATCCGGAAGAGGGACACGTTGAAATCACAATGAGCGAAAGAGTAGGGAACACCAAAGATTTTATTGTACTCAAAGCTTTTATTTTTCCTTATATAAATATACTGTGGTTGGGCTGCATAATCATGGCAATAGGCACGGGTATTGCAATCATTGAAAGAATTCGTAAATTCAGACTACAAACCAAGTAGTATGCCAAATATTAGTGGTAAAAAAATTGTTATTCTGGGCTGTGGTAATCTGGCCTGGCATTTGGCCATGCAATTTTCTAAATTAAAGTTTGAACTTGTAGTTTGGAATCATAAAAGCTCAAAAGAACTTTCCAAATTTGAAAAAGCATTCTCATGTAAAATTAGTTCCGGCAAATCGAATATACCTCAAAATGCCGATTTCTATTTTGTTTGTATAAGTGATTCGCATATCAGTAGTATTTCAGCTTATTTACACCCTCATAAAGAATCTGCAATAGTTTGTCACACATCAGGGTCGCAAGCGCTAATTCGTTTAAAAAATAAATCAGGTATTAAGGGTGTGCTTTATCCACTTCAATCTTTTTCTAAAAAGGATAAATTGCATTGGAAAGAAATTCCATTAATGATTGAAGCTGAAAATAAGTCAGGACTTCAGGAATTAAAGAAATTAGCAAAATTATTGTCTGATTCGGTTACAGTTGTGAATACGAATAACAGACAATTATATCATTTATGTGCCGTATTCATTAATAATTTTGGGAATGCACTTTTTTCTTCTGTTGAGCTTTTATTAAATGAAGAAAAGCTGAACAACAACAAACATTTATTTGTACCCTTGCAATTAAAAACCCTTGAAAAAGCCATTAACTTAGGAGCATTAAAGTCACAAACCGGCCCGGCAATCAGGAATGATAAAGAAACCATTAAATTACATCAGCAGAAATTAAAAAATAAAAAAGAATTGTTAGAAGTTTATAATGCAATAACAACATTAATTCAAAAAAAAGTTGGAAAAGGAAAACTATAAAAAAATATTGAGTCGTATAAAAACCTTAATGTTTGACATTGATGGGGTATTTACAGATGGTAAAGTGCTGGTTCTCGAAAACGGCGAAATGGTAAGGAATATGTATGGCAAAGATGGTTATGCTTTGCATTTAGCAATAAAAAAGGGATATAATATTGTAGTGATTTCGGGGGGTAATAATATTGCAGTTAAAGCGGCATTAACCAGAGCCGGAATAAAGGATATTTATATTAATGTAAAAAATAAATTAGACTGTTTTAATCAATATCTTAAGGAAAATTCAATAACTTCCAATGAAGTACTTTATATGGGTGATGATTTGCCGGATTATGAAGTTATGCAAGCAGCCGGTTTAGCCGTTTGTCCGGCCGATTCAGCAGTTGAAATCAAGGAAATTAGCTTATACGTATCAAAGGCGAAAGGCGGAGAAGGTTGTGTAAGGGATATAATTGAACAAATAATGAGGGCCCAGGGCACTTGGGAAATTTCTCAATGGTGAAATAAATGAGCAAAATTTTAAATAATCCATATATCGCTGTTCTAAAGCTGGTAAGAATAGAAAATCTTATCATGATAGCATTAACTCAATACTTTTTACGGTATTTTGTTTTACAAAAAGTTTTATCAGACCATGATTTAAATT